>CAMQVI010000015.1 GCA_947038195.1 uncultured Brevinema sp. | reverse complement strand
AGAACTTTTTACCCACAGGGAATTCAAAAGCTATTCGTGATTTAAATCCAAATAAGCCCATATAAAAGTCAATAGAGTCTGGAAGGGAAGCTTCTGGAACACCTATCCTATGTAGGGTGCCCCCAGTTTGATTGATAGAGAAATATACTTCTATACTAAAGAAAGAATTTCTAAGAGGCATAGGAATTCTAATCCCTGTACCGATATCAAGTACTCCTGTAAGCCACCCCGTAGTCTCTAAAAATCCTTGCACACGAAACATTAGCCCATTTCTAGCCGTAAGATCATAAGAAAAACCGAAGGCAAGTCCTGTAGCTGCATCTCCCATATCCCAAGTGTTTATTCCTTGAGCATACCAAATCCTATCTAATTGAAAGGTGGAAAACTCTCTAAAAGGAGCATTTTGGATGAGCCACGCTGTGGAAACTCCCCAACGTTGTGTATATTTTGGGGCTCTCTGTCTTGGATTTTTCCTATGTTCTTGAGCGTACCCTGTATTTAATGATATTAAAAATATGACTGATAGTGCTAGAATCGTTTTTTTCATGTATTAATACTCCAATAGTATATTATCGTAAACAATCTCATTCATTATAGCATAATATCGTAAAAAAGTCTATCTGTTTTCAGGGGATCGCCACTCTTAATTAGGTATATGAAGGGCTTGATGGTTTATGCTTAAGGTGAAATTTTCTTGAAATAATAAAAAAGCCTCCCATGTTCTCTAATAGAGAAACATGAGAGGTTTACGCCAATCCCACAAGATCACAGGTATTTATTTTATAGATTACACTATACGATTACGGGGAAAAAGATTTTATTATATAACAAATTTCCCTACTTTGACGTTGAACAAAATCTAAAGCATTTTCTTTTTTTAAAGCATCTTCTAAGTTGATTGGTCCTGGTACAATTGAAAAATAAGCACTAATGCCCATTTCATGTAATTCTATTGGATCATCTTTTATACCACCACTAATAGCTATAATTGGAGTGTCATTTTTTCCTAGTGCTTTCATTCTATTTGCTATCCCTGACGGAGCTTTACCCATACAAGTTTGCCAATCCATCTTACCTTCTCCAACAAAAACACAATCTGCGTCACTTAGATCTTTATCTATTTGAAGATATTCTAAAATAATGGTGATTCCTGATATTAACTCTGCACCACAATAAGCTAGCAATGCCGCCCCTAAGCCTCCAGCAGCACCAGCTCCTGGAACTTGAGAAATATCTTTGTGTATAGTATCTTCTGTTTTTTGAGCAAAGTTTTGTAAACCTCTATCCAAAAACTCAATAGTTTCTTTGTTAGCCCCTTTTTGAGGTCCATATATATAGGCAGCACCATTGCTACCATATAAAGGATTATTTACATCACAAGCTACTTGAATACGGGCATCTTTAAGCTTTGGATTGATATTTTCAATGTTTATAGAGTAAATATGAATAAGATCTTCTCCTTTTCCCCTCAACTCATTCCCATTTTTGTCATAAAACTTCACACCTAAAGCTGTTAGCATACCCATACCAGCGTCATTAGTGGCAGAACCACCTATTCCAACAATAAAATTTGTCGCTCCCATATCTAAAGCGTGTGAGATCAGTTGACCCGTCCCATAAGTAGAAGTATACATAGGATTCCTCAACTCTATAGGTACTAGTTCTAATCCTGAAGCTGTAGCCATTTCGATTACAGCTGTTCCATCAGAAAGAATACCATAATAAGAAGTAATATTATTTCCTAAAGGATCTAGAATTTCTATTTTTTGAATAGATCCTCCAAGGCCTTGTAAGAGTGATTCTATAGTACCTTCTCCTCCATCAGCAATAGGAAATACTTTAGTTTCAGCATCTGGAAAAACAGCTCGCACTCCCTTACTTACAGCCTGTCCTATTTCAATAGAAGAGGCACAATCCTTAAAAGAATCCATTGCAATTACAAATTTCATTACCTCTCCTATTTTAGCTATGATTTAACATCAATAAATTTCTAGGCTAAAATTTTTAATAATTAAAAATATTGTTTCATAAATATAAGAGATTTGGTAGCATCCCCTATAAAATCATTGGAATAAGCTTCTATACTAATACGTGTTTGATATCCTATTTCTCTCAACATATTACTAAAAGGTAAGTGGTCATTATCACCTATATTAGTAGGAAATACTCGTCCTTCTACTTTTGCAAAATGAACATGCTGTAAAAATTGTTGCCCTTCATTATACAAATTTTCTACAGGTTCTTTTTCTACAGAAAAATGGTAAAAGTCTACAAGTACTTTAATATTAGGATGATTGACATCCTTAGCTAGTTGACACCCTTCCTTGAAAGTGTTAATTAGATTGCATTCTTCTTTTCTAAGGGGTTCTATAGCAATAGTAATATTTTTTTCTGCAACTATAGGGGCAATTCGGGATAATAAGTCTACAACTTGTTGGTACCCTTCTTCTATGGGATATCCTTCAGGAACATTTTTTGCATAACCACTCCCAAAAACTATGTTTTTCGCTCCCATTATGGAAGCTCTTTTTACAGCTTTCAAGACATACTCTAATATTAACTCTGTATTAACATCCTCCCCAGTTAATCGCATTGTTTTAGGAAAAAAGTTGTTACAAACTTCACAAGATACTGATGAATTATCAAGTTTATTTTTTAATATAACAAACTCTTTTTCATCAAGCATCATCATTTCGGCTAGAGGTAATTCTATATAATCAAAACCTATAGCACATAAAGAGTCTAGATACTCTAACCCTATTCCATCTTCTGTACTGGCTATCATATTTAAACAACATCCAAATTTCATATTGTCCTCCTAATTAAAAAATATTTCAATAGGTTTAGTTATTATCCATGGAAAAAAGATAAAGCTTATAATTAAAACAGCTATCAAGCATAACCACGGTAAAGATGCTTTGACTATCGTTTCTAATTTTAACCCAGTAACATTGGCTGCAGCATATAAACACACTCCTACAGGAGGTGTAATTAATCCAAAAGCTAATGTTATAACTAGAAATACTGTGAAATAAATAGGATCAATTCCTAAAGAAACCGCAACAGGCAGTAGAACTGGAATTAAAATATATATAGCCGCTGTAGCATCCATAAACATGCCTACAAAAACTAAAAAGAGAAATAATAATAACATAACAATTATAGGGTTTGTTGAAACAGCTGCAATAGCTGTACCTATAATAGAGGGCAGCCCATCTAATTCAAAAATAAGTGCTGCTGGCTTTGCTGTAATAGCAATAAACAAAATAGATGCTGTATCCTTTGCATTTTTACAAATTATGGTAGGGATTCTTTTGATATCAATATCTTTATAAACAAAGAGAGAAATACAAATAGTATAAACTACGGCTATGACCGCTGCTTCAGTTGGGGTGTAATATCCTGAAAACATTCCTACTAAAAGAATCACAGGGACTAGTAGAGCGGGAATAGCAATAACAAACTGTTTGATTAGGGTCTTCATGCTAAAAGGGGCTTTTTCACCTATATTGTGTTTTTTACAATATATAAAATTATATATCATAAACGCTACACTAATTAAAAACCCAGGAATAGCTCCTGCAAATAAAACTTTCCCTACAGAGAGATTTGCAACAGAGGCAGCAACAACCATCAGAATGCTAGGTGGAATAATTACAGCTAACATTGAAGAACTTAAGGCAACTGCTGTCGCATAATCTTTAGGGTATCCTTTTTCTTCTAATGCATTGATACTCATCTTTCCAATACTCGCCATAGCTGCTATAGAAGACCCAGACATAGCTGCAAAAATCATATTTGAAAGTATAGCCACATGACCTAAACCTCCATAAAGCCAACCAATAGAAGCATTTGCAAAATTATAAATACGTCTGGCACATCCACCTTCATCCATAAAAGAACCTGATAAAATAAATAGTGGGACTGATACCATTATAAAACTATTCATAGAAGTAAACATTGATTGAGTCATAATAGACATTGGGAGATCTGTAAATAACAACATTGTTGAGATAGAGGCTATGCCAAATGCTATTGCAATAGGCACCCCAAAAACAACAAAGACTAAAAACAAAAATAATAAAAATAAACTCATTAACTATCTCCCCTTGCTATACTGTCTAAATCATACAAGAAGCAAGCAATTAGATTTATTATACCCATTAGACCACAAACAGGTAAACACATGCCGATTAGCCACATTGGTATTTTAATTACCGTCCCCATTTCATTCATCATAAGTTGTTGGTGTATTACCCCTATCCCTGTATAGAGCATATAACTAAAAAAGATAAAACTCACAATAAAATATATGTATACAGATATTTGTTGAATAATTTTTGGCATAACTTGTAAAAATACTGTTACCCTTGCTACTTCTCCTCGTCGAACACTAACAGAAACGCCTAAAAACATCATCCATATAAATAAATATCTTGACCCTTCTTCTGTCCAAGCAACAGGCCACCCAAAATACCTAGCCACAACTTGTAAGAGAACTATAACTATTATTGACACAACCATCATAGAAATAGCAATATCAGATATTTTTTCTAGTACTCTAAAAAAAACAAAAACTTCCTTTTTACTCATAATAACCTCTTCAAAAAATCAGCACACAACAGACTATATTAATATAAATTCGTTATGTGCTGATATGTTTAATAGCTCTATTTAACCAATTCAATCGTTTTATCAAACAACTCATCATTCTGTACTAATTCTTTAAATTTAGGATAAAGAGTTCTTGAAATAGTTGTGAATTTTGCTTTATTTGCTGGAGAAACATCATTAATAATCATACCTGCATCTACCAGTTTTCCTTCAATTTCTTTGTCCATCTTAAGATCATAATCAAATTTCCAATCTTGCATTTCTTTTGCTGTAGAGGCAATAATATCTTGATGTTTTTTAGATAATTTATTGAATTTTTCTTTATTAAAACCAACAATCCATGCATCTGTAATATGATCAGTATGAGATAAATATTTTTGAACTTCATAAAATTTAGAACTCCAAGGAATATCAATAGGATTTTCTTGTCCATCTACTGTATTTAGTTGTAATGCACTGTATACCTCTCCAAAAGCCATAGGTGTGGTAATAGCCCCTGCTGCTTGAAAATATTCAACCCATAAGGCGTTGTTAAGAACACGTAATTTAATTCCTTTTAAATCCTCTGGAGAGTTAATAGGTCTTACAGAGCTAGTAATCTTCCTAAAACTTCTATTCCAAAATGTCAATCCATTAATACCTAGGGTATCTAAACTTTCTAACAATCCGTCTCCATAAGAACTATTAATGTATTCTTTATACTGAGCCAAATCTTTAAAGAGATAAGGAATACTTAAAATAGTAAACTCAGGGTTGAAATTAGCATAAAGAGAGGCTGTAAGAGTCAACATATCTAACCCACCTGCACTCAATTGTTTTACTCCTGCTGATGGGTCTCCTCCATAAAGAGAGCCATTCGGATATACTTTGACTTCAATTTCCCCTTTACTATTTTCAGCTAATTGCTTAGCAAATTCTTTCGCTGCTTCTGTTATTGAAGAACCATCTGGATCTGGAGTTGATAATGTAAGTATAACCTTCCCATCTGGAGTTTTACCATCGACACATCCTGCACTTAAAAAAACAAAAATCAGTGCTATCCACATTGCATTTTTCATATGATACCTTCCTTGTTAATTAGACTTTCTAATTAACTCTTATATTTATTTAAAAAAAATAGATTTAGAATCATCTATCAATCTTTTTCTAACTTAATTCCCAAGGTTGCCCACCCGCTAAACAACCTCCATCAACATGGTACATCATTCCTGACATATATGAAGATGCGTCAGAGGCAAGTAATACTATTATACCTAGAAGGTCTTGGGGTGTACCAGGTCTATTCATTGCTATTCTATCTAATAAATATTGTGAACGAGACTTGTCTGTCCATAGTGGTGCTGTCAAAGGGGTACTAATGTGTCCAGGAGCAATAGCATTAGAACGAATTCCGTAAGGAGCCAATTCTATACACTGCGCCCTCGTAATAGCTGTCAGACCGCTTTTAGATGCACCATAGACACCACATCCCCCTAACATACTTACAGCATTGTGGGAAGAAATATTAATAATACTGCCAGCCTTTGAATTAATCATATGTTTAACAACTTCTTGACTTAAAAAGAATGCTCCTTTTAAGTTAACATCCATTATTTTATCATATGTACTCTCTGTAACTTCCGTACACAGCTCACGCTTATTAATACCTGCACAATTAATAAGAACATCTATTTTCTGATTGTTTTCAATTACTTCCTTAACACAATCTTTTATAGATGTGCTATTTGCAATATCTAAACTATAAGATTGAGCTTTATACCCATCGTCCACAATTTTTTTCTCAACAGTTTGTAGTTTATTGATATCAAGATCACACAGTATCATTGTCGCACCTATACTAGCTAAACCCTTAGCTATTTCTTCTCCTATACCTCCAGAAGCCCCTGTTAATAAGACCACTTTGTTTTCTAATGAAAATAGTTTTTCTAAATTTTTTTGTATAGACATAAAATCCATCCTATTTTTTATTAATCATTTCTACTTTCTAGCTTGAATATGAGCTAATTTTTCATAGAATTCTATAATGCCACAATGATCATTCATTTCTTTCCCATCAACTTTCAATGCCTGCAAAATCTCCATTATTTGACTAGTGAGAGGAAGAGGAACCCCTACTTCTTTTGCTGTTTCTAATGCATTAGCAAGGTCTTTAATATGTAACTCTATACGAAATCCAGGTTTGAAATTACCTTCAAGCACCATTGGTGCTTTAGCATCCAGAACAGTACTTCCAGCTAAACCTCCTCGGATAGCATTATATATAGCCTCTGGATTTACTCCTGCTTTTTTACCTAGAACAAAAGCCTCCGACATAGCTGCTATATTGAGAGCTACAATAATTTGATTTGCTAATTTAGTAGTATTGCCAGCCCCTATAGAACCACAAAGGATAACAGAAGCTCCCATTTTGCCTAAAATGTCTTTACATTTTTCAAAGATATCTTCTTTTCCTCCTACCATAAAAGAAAGAGTTCCATCTATAGCTTTTGGTTCTCCTCCACTTACAGGAGCATCTAGCATATCAGCACCTTTTGCTTCCAGTAATGCGCATAATTCTTTGGATACACCTGGGGCAATAGAGCTCATATCTACTACCATAGATCCTGGTGTAATACCTGCTAAAACACCTTTGTCTCCTGCTATAACAGTTCTGACATGGGGGGAATTAGGTAGCATTGTTAAGATTAATTTACAATTTTCAGCAACTTCTTGAGGAGAACTTGCTATACTAGCGCCTTGGCTAGCAACTTCTTTCATAGAAGCTTCATTTACATCATAAACAAGTAATTCATATCCAGCTTTTAATAAATTTTTTGACATGGGTTTCCCCATAATACCAAGTCCTATAAATCCAATTTTCATACTCTACTCTCCTTTAATAATATAATTATTTCATCACTTTTTTAACAGCATCTACAATAGCTTGTGACGTTAAGCCATAGTGTGTAAGTAAATCTTGGTAATTACTTGCCGAAGTACCATATGAATCTTGTACTCCAACAAATTCTATAGCGATATTTTTCTCCATACGAAGTGCTTCAGTAATAGAAGACCCAAGCCCCCCAATGACACTATGTTCTTCAGCGGTAACTACACCTTTACAAGATTTACAACTATCAACAACTGCTTGTCTGTCTAATTTTTTAATAGTACTTACATTGATAATTTTAATATCTATATTTTCTTTAGCAAGTATTTCTGCTGCTTCCATTGCTATGGAGATCATCACACCATTAGCGAATACAACCACATCTTTTCCTTCACGAATCGTATATAATTTGCCAATAGTGAATTCTTCATCTTCTTTTTTATAAATAGGAAGATCATTACGATTAACTCTAATATATACAGGACCTTCATGATGGTACGCAGCTTCTACCATTTTTTTTGTTTCTACACTATCCATAGGGACAAGCACTGTCATATTAGGAATAGATCTCATGATGGCAATATCTTCAATAGATTGGTGCGTAGATCCGTCTCCAAAATCTGAGAGTCCCGCACTAGACCCACATATTTTGACATTTAGTTTACCAATAGAAATTGTTTGACGAATTTGGTCAAAAGATCTCCCTGTGACAAACACTGCAAATGAATTTATAAAAGCAACTTTATCCGTTACAGCGAATCCAGCCGCTATTGAAGCCATATTTTGTTCGGCTATACCTACTTCAAAGAATCTCTCAGGAAATTCTTTTTCAAAAAGGCTAGACATAGTTGATTTCCCTAAGTCTGCTTCTAATACAACTACATTATTATATTTTTTTCCGAGTTCTACTAGTTGCTCTCCGTAAGCTACTCTTTGACTATTTGTACTCATATATCCCTCTATTTAATTTTTAATTCTTCTTTAGCAATTTGATGTTGTTCTGCTGTCAGCATACCATTATGAAATGCTACAACATTCTCCGTAAAAGAAATCCCTTTCCCTTTGATTGTTTTTGCAATAATAGCAGTAGGTTTTCCTTTAATCGTATCAGCAGTATCAAGCGCCTCTATAATTTCCTTAATATCATGCCCTGAAATCTCTATCACATGCCAGTCAAATGCTCTCCATTTATCTGCTATAGATCCTAAACACAAACGTTCTGCCGTAGTTCCTGTAGCTTGAAGATCGTTTTTATCAACAATAGCAACAAGATTATCGATATTATTTGCAGACGCATACATTGCTGCTTCCCAATTTTGTCCTTCTGCAAGCTCTCCATCCCCTATCAATACATATACCTTGCCTTGAGAGTTATCCATTTTCATAGCCAACGCCATACCATTAGAAATAGACAATCCTTGTCCTAGAGATCCTGTGCCTGCTTCAATACCTGGAGTTTTTATCATGTCTGGGTGACCTTGTAGCATGGATCCTAGAGTTTTCATGTTTTTCAACTCCTCTTTAGGAAAAAATCCTAATTCAGCTAATGCAACATATTGCACTAATGAAACATGCCCTTTACTCAATAAAAACCTGTCTCTATCCTTGTTTTTAGGGTCTTGTGGACTGATATTCATCTTGTGAAAATATAGAGTGGCTACTATATCTGTGGCGGATAAAGAGCCTCCTATATGCCCCACTTTACCTATTCCCACTGTGTCAACAATTGAGTTTCTCATTGTTAAGGCCACTGATTGGATTTTTTTAATTTGGGCATCTAATACCATGTTTCCCTCCTTTTTACACTTAACACATCTCTCTTATAGGATATCATATGTGTTACCTTTTATAAGTATATTATAAATTATAGAAAAAAAAAGTCAACTTCTTATTTATTTGTTATTTTCATATTTTTAATCACATACTATATATATAGTTATATGAATGACCATATCATGATAGGATATCCTATCTATATTTTAAATCACAATATTTTTCAACCCAGTGTATAATATACTTATAGTGAATAATATAGCATCACTATAAAAATTTGATTCTTATACATTAAGTATCTATAATATATAATAACATCTTAGAAAAATAGGGAAGAAACTATGAATAACTCAAATGATTTCAAAATTGATTGGTTAACCACAATCTCTCAATCTGCTAAAAAACGCTCCAATACTCAAATTGTACTAGATACATTAGAAGAAGCCATGCTGAAAAAAGATTTACTTCCAGGACAACTACTCCCCTCGGAAACAGCCATGGCTACTTCCTTAAATATGGGTAAGTCCAGCATTCGAGAAGCAATCAAAATGTTAGAAGGCATAGGAGTTATAAAAGTTGTACATGGAAAAGGATCTTATATAACTAATGATTTTAAAGATACTGGTTCTAATTTATTAGCTTTTCAACTAATTTTAGCAGAAAATTCCCCAGAAGAGCTAATAGAATTTCGTTATTTATTCGAACTTTTATATATGCAATTAGCTATGACAAAAATTACAGACACAGATTTAGCCTCTCTAAAAAAAAACATTGATTCATTTAAGAAAAAAATAGAAAACAATACCCAAGAGGTAGAGGATGATAAAGAGTTCCATGAAAAAATATTGAAAATATGTGATAACTCCATCATTATTAGTATAGGAAAAATTATAAATAAAATGCTCTTGTATAGCTTTACTAAAGCAGTGCAAAAATATCCTTCAAATGTTTACAAAGACCATTTAATGATATACAATGCTTTAAAAGAAAAAAATAGTGAAAAATTAGAGAAAGCTGTTATGGTAAATTTAGATAGATGGGCTAAACATTTCAAAAAGTAATCTTTTATCTAAGATTTGATTGTTCTAGTCTCTCTTTTCTTAGTGGACTACTGAGATTCGCTAAGAATTATGAGAAATTTTACACAATTCCATCATATTAAAGTTTTTAGTATATGCTTAAGGTGAAATTTTCTTAAAATAATAAAAAAGCCACCTAAAATTCTAGGTGGCTTTTTTTGATTGTTCTTAAAATATTGGACTTAGATTCTTACTCTTGTCGCAAGATGAGAAATATTATTATCTGCATCTACTTTGAAAAATGATTCTCTAACAGCAGGTTTTAAAACCCCTGTTGTACGAGAAAGAATATGGGAAACAAGCACATATACTTTTTCTCCTACTTCTACACCAAAGGCATTGTCGCCTTCCACTGGAATAGACATAAGATCTAAATGTCTTCTAACACTTTGTTCTCCTGGAGCTCCGTAACGTCCAGCAAGAGCTATGATTTTACCACGTCTTTCTATTTCAGCGGTGTCTGAAGTGGTATAGCTTTCTAAATATTCTTGTTGAGGCACTTTTCTTTCAGGGTCTAATAAATAACCTGTTCCAGCTACATCAACATTAACAGAAAGAAAATCATTCCATTCAACATTAACAATATTTCCTTCAGAATCAGTAAGGGTAAAATTAGGAATATTATAACTATTTCGAGAAACGGTTTTTCCTTTAGCTATTAAATGAGCAACGAGAGCCCCTGTAGGCTTTAACACTTCTTTCGTGTAGAGACTATAGAGTGGTTCTTGTAGTTTGTTTTGGGTAATGGTAGCCCAATCTACATAATCAATGTCTAGTTTTATGGGTTCTTCTTTAACAACAGTATCGGTCGTTTCCTCTGGAGTAGCGACAACATCAGTTGTTGTATCTTCTGCTACTACTGGTGGGGTAACTTCTTCTGTTGCTACAACAGGGGTTTCTGCTGGAGTAGCTTCCGTAGCAGTATTGAAATACGCTTTAATCCCTGCTAATAGAGATTCTGCACCAATATCATAATACGCCATGTGAAGGAGTGCATAGTTGTTGAAAATGCCTTCCATATTAACGTTTACTATTTCATTGGTAACAAATCCTGTGGTAAATAAATTTTGATAATAAGATACAGGTGGTACCATAACGATTTTACCTGGATCTGTTTCTACTCCTGTAGTAGTGGTAGCTGCAGTCTCACCTTCTGTAGTAGTATCACCTTCTGTTGCTGTTGTAGGAGCTGTAGTTGCCAAAGCACTAGTTTTAGGGGTGAAAGGATTTAGACGTAAAACAGAATCTTTGAACATATTGAATAGGCGTGCACTAAGATTTTCTTTATCAGCCCATACATTAACAAGAGCTTCTTTAACTTGTTCTGCTGTACCTCGTCCACTCATAGAAAGGAAGAGTTTATCATTGACTATTTGGGAATCACCATAGCTCATAAGTCCAGAATTAATAATCACAATCTCACTAATGTTTTTAGCACCAAAATATTCTTGAAGATACTCAAATACCTCAAGAACAACTGCTCCAGAACTAGCAAAATCATTAGCTGTGTGGATAGTAACAGGAATTGCTGTGCCCTCTCCTTGTATGGTGTCATATTTGAAAGAAGCTAAGTTAGCCTTTACTGCTGATGTGAAGCTATAAGTAGCATTTGAAAATTCTGTGTAAGGATAAACAAGAAGCCCCGTATCATCTGCTAGAGCAGTAATAGAGTAGGATGCCTCTGCACCTTTGATAGTAGGGTACCAATTAGCAGTAATCCCACCAAAGCCCCCACTCGATAAGAGTAAAGAATACGTAAAACGTACGGTGTATTCATCTGCTGTGGCTTCAGCTACCTCTGTACCTTCTGTCGCTTCTGCGACCTCTGCATTAGTAGTTTTCCCCACACGTATTCCTACACGTATGGTACCACCACCGACATTTAGCCCTTCTTGTTCGGACAATGCCGTAATTCTTCCTCTAGCAGGAAGGGTGATTTCTGTGCTGGGCCCTTTATAAATGGTGATTATTTGCACTTCATTTGCAGAAATAGGGGTATACTGCATTTGAAATGATTGCGCATAGGTTTCTGCTCCTAATAAAATAGTAACTAATAATACTATAAATCTCATTTTTTCCTCCAAAAGAGTCACTTTTATGTGAAATATCTTTTTTAATTTCTCGGTTTTTTCATCAAAAACTTAATATTTTATTGAGGAAATGTCTTTCTTTAAGTTGATTTAAAAAATCTTCTATGTTATGATATCATAAATATCCCTTTACAGGAGCTCGTATGCCTAAATTTTCTTTTGATGATTTAGAACAGACTTTAGTATCCCTTCCTCATGAAATTAAACAAAAAAAAATGTCTATTTTGCTCCCTTTTTACAATGAAAAAGATATTATAGTGCCCAGCATACACACTGTTGCTACCTTAATGGGAAACTGGGGCTGGAACTTTGAGATCATTGCTTCTGACGATGGTTCTAGTGATGGCTCTAGTGAGCTTATCAAAGAAAATTGTGCTTCTATTGCCGAATTAAAATTGATTCAATCTCACAGAAATTATGGTAAAGGACGAGCTCTCGCTTCTGCCTATGAAGAAAGTACAGGAGAATATATACTTTTTTTAGATTGTGATTTAGAGCTACCTTTAGAACATCTCCCTTACTTCATGAAAAAAATGCAAGACAGTAATGCTGATATTGTGATTGGGAGTAAAGAAGACGATGGGTCGGACTTAGACTACCCAAAAATACGAAAACTCCTCAGCCTTGGTTATTCTACTATTATAAAATTATTATTTCGTCTCCCCGTTAAAGATACCCAAACAGGGATAAAACTCTTTAAGAGAGCAGTCCTTGAGACAACCCTTCCTTATATCCTCGTTAAAAAATTTGCTTTTGATACAGAGTTACTCACCTTAGCGTTTCAAAAAGGATTTTTAATTGAGACGCATCCTATCATTCTACGATATACGAGAGCTATTGCTCAAGGACGTATGGGATTAGATACGATACTACACATGTTGAAAGATACTGTGGCTATATTTTGGCGTTTAAAATCTGGGTTTTGGCACAATCTTGTTGCTCAAAAAACTTCTTTGAATTATGCTATTATCAGTTTAGATAAAAACCTCTCTGTTCCTAGTGGAAAAAAGGTTTTTTATGTTCCTTCTCTAAAAGAAATACCTTCTCTGCTCCCTTCCTTATTAGAATTTGATGCTATTATTTTTTTAGAGCAAGAAGAAATCCCTGTATTTTCTTTTCATGCTTTGGATAGAATCTTTGCTAATGGAAATATACAGGGGATCTACCCTACCCTTTACCCTATAACAGACAACGTAGACGAAGAATTATACTACGCTATTTTGGGTAATATTTTCTTTTCTAAATGCTACTATCCTCGTTATAGACCCGTAAGACAAGAGTTTATGACTAGTATGCCTAAATCTACGCTTTTAGATACAATGGGAGTGGCAATACGGGTGTCTTTCTTAGAACAACTAATAAAAGAGAACGAGGGTGCGTATCCTGAGAAAATTTCTAATTTTAACAAACTAGTACACAGCCCCTATTTTTTCCTTCATAGCCATTTCCCTGAAAATTTTAAAGAATTCAGAGAGTTTCTTATGACTAGAACCAATTCTATTACAGGAATTAAAAAATGGGGAAGACATATTTATCTTTTTTCTGCTTTATTGTTGATTGTTTCTTTTTTTGAAGCACAATACTTATTCGCTCTTCCTGTTTTAATATTAGAATTTATGCTCCACCTCTGGTATATTTATTCTTTAGGAATAAGAAAAGGTATAAAATACTTGTGGCTTTTTGATAGAATACGATTTTTTAATATTTGTTATACTATAATGGTATTTTTTGATAGTATTTTAAAACTTATAAAAAAAGAAAATAAATGACTTTGAAAAATTTGAGATTTTTCACGTTTTAATACTATAATATATTAAGAATAAATACAAATGATTGCATTATGCTTTTTAGAGGAGAATTCATGAGCCTAATTAAAGGAATTCGAGATATTTTTATTAACGATATTGCAGTAGACTTAGGAACTGCTAATACACTTATTTATGTAAGAGGTCGGGGCATAGAATTATCAGAACCTTCTGTGGTTGCTTTACAAACCAGTACAGGCAAAGTAATTGCTGTGGGAAGAGAGGCAAAAAAAATGCTTGGGAAAACCCCTGGGGATATTATTGCTATTCGTCCTATGCAAGATGGTGTTATCGCTGATTTTGAAGTAGTCGGTAAAATGATGAAACATTTTGTGAGTAAATGTCAACCTTATAAAAAATTAGTCTACCCAAGAATGGTTATAGGTGTTCCTTCTGGAGTTACAGAAGTAGAACGTAGAGCTGTTCGTGAAGCTGCTGAACAAGCAGGAGCTACAAAAATTTACCTCATCGAAGAATCTCGTGCTGCCGCTTTAGGGGCAGGAATCCCTGTGGAAGAACCAGCTGGACATATGATTGTGGATATCGGTGGTGGAACTACAGAAGTATCAGTCCTATCTTTAGGTGGTATTGTTATCACTAATTCTATCCGTGTGGGTGGAGATAAATTTGATGAGGCTATTATTAGTCACCTCAAAAGATACCACAACCTTAACGTCGGAGAGCGTACGGCTGAGGAAGTTAAGATAAAAATCGGATCCGCCTACCCTCTTAACACTATAGAAAACATGGACATTAAAGGAAGGGATACTATTTCTGGACTCCCTAGAACCCTGAATATTGATAGTGTGGAGATTAGAGAGTCCTTACAAGATACTGTAAACCAAGTATTAGACGTCATACGTCTAACCTTAGATCAAACCCCAGCAGAATTAGCTGCTGATATTATTGATAGAGGAATTGTGATGACAGGTGGTGGAGCTTTATTAAGAGGACTCCCAAAATTTATTGCAAAAAATACAGGAGTACCGTCTTTCCTCGCTAATGAGCCTTTAACTTGTGTGGTACTTGGTTGTGGTAAATTTCTTGAAAATATTAAATACTACGAAACTCCTTATTCCATATAAGCATGTTAAGATTTCTTATTCGTTATAAGACTGTTGTTACAGCTTTTATCTGCTTATTAGTATCTACCCTCATGATGTCATCTGAAATATCTGGCGAACGAATTTATTTTAGGACAAAAATGTTTGGTGCATTATTTTCAATAGAAAAATTTGTATTAAATAGCAAACAATCTCTTGACAATGTTTTTACGGATACCCAAACAATAGATGGATTAGAAATCGCTTTAGATCGCTCTGAAAGCCAAGTGAAGTACTATAGAGAATTATCCCAATTGTACAATCATCTCAAACTAGAAAACAACCTACTCAGAGAATCTTTAGCTATTAAATCTAAAATCAACCACAAATCATATTATGCTCAAGTAATTTTCAAAGATCCTGCCCTCTCATCCGATTATCTTATTATTGACAAAGGGTACGAACAAGGGCTAAAGGTGAATATGCCTGTTGTATGTTCTAGAGAACTGAACAACAGGCTAGTGCTTATAGGAAAAACAGTAGAAGTGGGCGATAATTTTAGTAGAGTAAGAGTAATCACTGCCAAAAACTTTTTTATATCTGTGAAATCTCTTAATAATGAATATTCAGGTATCCTAAGAGGGCAAGGTGCATGGAATCAAAACCTTGCTATTGATTATATTCCTGTTGAGGCCAATCCTCAAATAGGAGAAACTATTTTCTCGACAGGGGGTAGTGATATTTACCCTGAAGGACTCTATATAGGTGAAATTAGGGGAATAGGACAAAATGTTATAGAAGAATTCTTCCAAATTCTATACCTAAAAGCTGGGTTTGACTACAATACCATTTCTGACGTTTTTGTACTAGATTATATTAATGAAGTACCCCTTATTAACGATACGGAGTTGACCAATGAAAGATCCCAAAGTTAAAGTTCCTATCTTCTATTCATTGCTTACTGTCTTATTATTGGCTATACAATCTAGCCATGTATTTGCTCTAGGTACCGTGTATCCAGATTTTATGCTCTTACTAACGATCATTTTTTCTATTTCAAGAGGTTCTTTTAAAGGAGAGCTTTTTGGTTTTGGAATGGGACTTCTATTAGACCTTATGAGCGGCGCTTTGTTTGGATTAAATGCTTTCGTGTTTACCTTGGTAGGAGCTTGTATAGATCCTTTTAAAAAAATAGCTAAATTACCAAATGTCATCGTTTTTATATTTTATATTATTACAGTTACTGTAGTGAAATACATGTTATACCATATATTCTTTAGTATTTATCAAAACACTTCTCTTGGGGATATTTATTTCTTTCTAAAAATACCAGGAGAAATACTTATAAATGTGATATTTGGCCTTATCCTGTATATTATTTGCACTCGTTTTGATCACAGAGATGATTATGAATGGTTTTAAAGGTGTTTTTCTATGTTTCTTTTTTATATCCTGTGTTCGAGTGGATATAAAAGAGTATGTGGGAGACGCTTTGTTCTTTGTTTATCGTTCTGCCCCTTTAGATAATTCCAAAGAAGTTTCTTTTTGGAATTCACCTTTAGATTATAAAAATGAAAAAGGAGATACCCTATCTCCTGTAAGCCAAATCCTTTTAACAGATATGGGACTAGATTATTTAGTTTTAAGTATAGGTAGTCATTTTTTTTCTCAAGAGATGTTTGTAGAGTCTATTACTTATGAGAAGGGAGGCTCCCTTGTTATTATTAACATGAGTCCACTTATTGAAAGAGTAAGAAAGTCTTCTGATTTGGGCTACCCTATTTTTATCAAAAATAAATTCACAAAAGAAATCGAAATTTTAGAAAATAATACAAGAATTTACTACACCAATAAATAATCCCTTTTTTCAAGGGATTATTTTTATCCCTAATTAAAATATCAAGAAAGACACGAAAAATCCGATACTCAAAGGTATTAATTGGTAATTAGGAGCTACACATGGATTATGAGTTCAAGCGTATTGAAGAGAAATGGCAAAAATATTGGGAAGATAATAAATCTTTTGCAGTAAAAGAAGACCCTTCTTTTCCTCTAGAAAAGCGAATGTACATCCTAGACATGTTCCCTTACCCTTCAGGCGCTGGCTTACACGTAGGACACCCCGAAGGCTACACAGCTACAGATATTGTTGGACGCTATTTTAGAATGAAAGGCTATAATATCCTCCATCCTATGGGCTATGATTCTTTTGGACTACCTGCAGAACAATATGCTATCCAAACAGGGACTCATCCTAAAATTTCTACAGAAACAAATATAAACAACTTTGAAAGACAAATTAAAAGCTTGGGCTTTGCTTATGATTGGGATAGAAAAGTATCCACCCATGATCCTGTATACTATAAATGGACTCAATTTATTTTCTTAAAGTTATTCGAAAAAGGTTTGGCTTACGAGGCTGATATGCCTGTAAACTGGTGTGAGGAAACTCGTACCGTGTTGGCTAATGAAGAAGTGATTGACGGTAAATGCGAACGTACTGGTCACCCCGTGATCAAAAAAAATCTTCGTCAATGGGTACTTAGAATTACAGCTTACGCTGATAGATTAATAGAAGATTTAGATTTGTGTAATTGGCCAGAATCTATTAAATTATTGCAACGTAATTGGATAGGTAGATCGGAAGGTGCTGATATTATTTTTAATGAAGTTACAACTAATGAAGAAATAAAAGTTTACACTACAAGACCTGATACCCTCTATGGAGCTACCTATATGGTTTTAGCTCCTGGACATAAATTAGTAGCTAAAATCACCAGTGCTGATCAGAGAAAAGCAGTAGAAGATTATATTAAAATCACCCAATCTAAAAATGATATGGAAAGAACAGAACTTAATAAAGTGAAAACAGGTGTCTTTACGGGAGCTTATGCTAGCAATCCTGTAAATGGCGCTAAGATTCCTGTTTGGATAGGGGACTATGTTTTAGAAACCTATGGTACGGGGGCTGTAATGGCTGTTCCTGCTCACGATGAAAGAGATTATGAATTTGCTAAAGTGTACAATCTTCCTATTATTGGAGTGGTAGCCCCTGAAGGTCAAAAAGAAGCCGACCTTTCTGAAGAGGCCTTTGTTAAAGAAGGTGTATCCTATAACTCTGAAGAATTATCTGGACTTCCTACAGAAAAAATGGAAGAGGCTGTTGTTCAAAAATTAGAAAAAATTAACAAAGCTAAAGCCACGGTACAATACAAATTAAGAGATTGGATTTTTTCAAGACAACGTTTTTGGGGTGAGCCAATTCCTCTTGTTCATTGTGAAAAATGTGGAATCAATGCTATTTCTTATGATGAATTACCCCTTCTCTTACCAGAAGTGAAAACCTTTATCCCTGCGACTACAGGAGAATCCCCTCTTGCTGAGGCTGTGGATTGGGTAAACACTACTTGTCCTAAATGTGGAGGAGCTGGGAAACGTGAAACCAACACCATGCCTCAGTGGGCTGGTTCTTGCTGGTATTATTTACGTTATATAGATCCTCATAATGATAAAGAATTTGTAAATAAAGAAAAAGAACAGTATTGGATGCCTGTAGACCTTTATGTGGGTGGTCAGGAACATGCTGTATTACATCTTTTATACGCTCGTTTTTGGCATAAAGTCTTATTCGACTGTGGATTAGTATCCACTAAAGAGCCTTTCCACAAACTGGTAAACCAAGGGATGATCTTAGGCGAAAATAATGAAAAAATGTCTAAATCTAAAGGGAATGTCGTAAATCCTGATGATGTTGTTAAGGAATTTGGCGCTGATAGCCTACGTTGTTATGAGATGTTTATGGGGCCTTTAGAAATGGGCAAACCATGGTCTGTAAATGGTATAAGAGGTATTAAAAAGTTTTTAGATAGAGTGTGGCGTCTTTATACAACGCATAAAATCGTAGACGAAAAAATGCCCAATGACCTGTTAAAACTCACTCATAAAACTATTAAAAAAGTAAGTCATGACATAGAAACGATTAGCCAATTCAATACGGCGATTTCTGCTATGATGATACTTGTCAATGATCTCACAGGACGAGAAGAACTTCCTAAAGAATGTTTAGAGATTTTAGCTAAATTATTAGCGCCTTTCGCCCCTCATATCTGTGAGGAATTATGGGAGATTTTAGGTTATGCACCTTTGATTGCCGATCAAGCATACCCTAGCCATAAAGAAGAATTGACTATTGATGATGAGGTAGATTTCGTGGTGCAAATTAATGGTAAAAGTAGAGATAAAACAGTCGTGGCTCGAGGTCTTTCTAAAGAAGAATTAGAAAAAATCGGTTTAGAGCTTGTGAAAGACCGTATTAAAGATAAAGTGATTGTCAGGTGTATCGTTGTACCTGATAAATTATTAAATATTGTGGTAGAGTAAAATGAAAAAATATGTATTAAGACTTTCTTGCTTGTTATTGGGACTAATAGTATCAAATCTCTCTTTTGGGCAAACACTAGATCAACAATTGAGGCAAGCTGCTGAAGCAAAAGTGCTCAGTGCTACTCAAGCTCAAGCTTTAAATCCTAAAGCTATGGAGGGTCTAGGTGGGCAAAATCAACAACGCTTTTTTGATGGAGCTCCTGAAGGTATAACCTCCTTGCTCACTGTCCCTGACCTTATTGAAGAAGTACAATCTGGCTACCTTACTATGTATTTCCCTAAAGGCTATGGGAGAAATAACCTTCATTATGGAATATGGAATGCTATCCCTTTTGTTGTTTTTGATAATAATACCTTGGAATTACGTTTTGGTTTGATTTTTGAACATAGACAAGTGGGCTTTGTTCCCGATGACTGGATAAGTACCTCTATTACATCTGCAGGAATGCCAGAGATTGGGTTTTTAGTGCCTAATTCAAAAACTTTTTTAAATTTTGCTTACGGTACTTCTCAATGGAGAGCTACTGTCCTTTTAACAGACGCACAAATCGCTGAATTAGAAAGATATACTCTTACGAGTCAGGGGGGTGATCCCGAAGCGGATATTATCACAATTAATCATCGTTTTATTGATAGTAGTACGAGATCCTACCTTATAGGCTTGAGACATAAAGGTTTCTTTAAAATGATGATACAGCTTTATAAATACATAGGAAAATCAGAACAAGTGAAAAAATTTAGAGGTTCTGATACCTTTCCTGCTGGAGCATTTTTTGATGAGTTAACAATAGATACCATTACAGAAGAAGAAACCATCGTACAAACATCCGAAGTCGAAGAAACAATAGATGGTGGATACACCTACGAAGAAGGGTATGAATACGATATCACTGAAGGTACGGTAACTGAGAATGTTGATGGTGGCTATGGCTATGAAGAATATACAGAAGCAGCTCCTGAAGGTGAAGAGGCAGAAAGCGGATACACCGAAGAAGGTGGAGAAGGTGGAGAATACGCCGAAGATGAAGTAGTAGCAGAAGTAGCTGCTGAAGAAGAATAGTATTTTCTATTAAAAATATAAAAGAAAAAGAGACCTTTAGGGTCTCTTTTTCTTGCAACAAATACAATTTTTAGTTATAATAAAAAGAGCGTATTAGAGAGGTTTGTAAAATGACTATAGAAGAACAGATAAAAATCATAAAAAAAGGTGTCGTAGACCTTCTTCCTGAAGAAGAGCTTATTAAAAAGCTAAAAAAAGGAAAACCCCTTAAGATCAAATTAGGCGCCGACCCTTCCGCCCCAGACCTTCATTTGGGACATACTGTTATTCTCCGTAAACTCCGTCAATTACAAGACCTAGGGCATGAGATCACTTTTTTAATAGGTGATTTCACAGGGATGATAGGTGACCCTTCTGGAAAGAGTGACATGAGAAAACCTCTTAGTCGTGAAGAAGTTTTACAAAACGCTGAAACCTATAAAAAACAAGTTTTCAAAATCCTCGATGCAGAAAAAACTATTATTCGATTTAATTCTGAGTGGCTTAGTCCTTTGAATTTTGCTGATATTCTTCGTCTTACTTCTAGCATCACAGTAGCACAGCTTCTTGAAAGAGATGATTTCTCAAAACGTTATAAAGAACAAAGACCCATCTCCCTCGTAGAATTTATGTACCCTATGGCTCAAGGCTACGATTCTGTCGCCTTAGAATCAGATATGGAAACAGGTGGTACCGACCAAAAATTTAACTTACTCTTTGGACGTAGTTTACAAGTAGCTGCTGGACAAGAGCCTCAATGTATTCTCACAATGCCTATTATCGAAGGAACAGATGGCGTTCAAAAAATGAGTAAATCTTTAGGAAACTATATAGGAATAACAGAACGCCCAGAAAATATGTTTGGTAAAATTATGAGTATTCCTGATTTTCTTATTGAAAAATATTTTGACCTACTTACAGACGAAGATATAGAACCAATAAAAAAACGTATGGCTAGTGGTGAAAATCCCCGTAATCTCAAAGTAGAATTAGGAAAAATTATTGTCACTATTTACCATTCTTCTGAAGATGCAGAAAAAGCCTTTGATCATTTTGAAAACCTTTTCAAAAAAGGAGGGGTGCCTGAAGAAATGCCCGAATTGACGATTACATCTGCTACCTCTATTATAGACTGCCTCTTAGAGGCTGGGCTAGAAAGTAGTAAAGGGGCTATACGTAGACTTCTCACCCAAAATGCTATTTCCCTTGATGGAGAAAAAATCACCGACGAATCTTATCTTTTGGATAAAAATGGTGTTATCAGAATGGGTAAATTGAAATTTTTAAGAATTATAAAAAAATAGGAGCACCACTATGCCTCATGCAAAATATGATCAACTAATGAATCTTATTTTAAAATCCCAAAATATTGTAGCTCTTACAGGAGCAGGTATATCCACTTCTTCTGGGGTTCCAGATTTTAGAAGCCCCAAAGGTATCTATGCTGACCCCTCTATAGATGGAGAAAGAGTTTTTGATATCAATGTCTTTAAAGAAGACCCTACTATCTTCGGACGTTTCTTTGCCAAATTATATCCCCAAATGAAAAAAGCCCAACCTTCTAAAGGGCATCTTATGCTTAAAAAACTAGAAGAAATGGGCAAGCTAAAAAGCATTGTCACCCAAAATATAGACGGGCTTCATTATAAAGCACAGAGCCAAAATGTCATCGAAGTCCATGGGCATTGTAGAGAGTATGTTTGTATCAAATCTGTTCACCATAGAAAAGATACTGATTCAATAAGCGACGAGCACATAGCTTCTGGTGAGCCTGTGATCTGTAAAGAATGTGGTGCCTTCATGAAACCTGATGTGATTTTCTTTGGAGAACATGTAAAAGACTTAGAAAAAGCCCTCACCGAGGTACAAAAGGCAGATCTTTTATTGGTGATAGGGACTTCCCTCACTGTCTATCCCGTAGCAGGGCTACCTAGCTATTGTACCGATAATACTAAAATTGTAATTATTAACGCCTCCGAAACCCCTTACGACCAAATGGCTGACCTTCTTTTTAGTGATGATATTGACCAGTTGGCTGTAAAATTAGGTTTATGCCCTAACTAAAACAATAAAAATAATACTAAAAAAGCTTAGCTTCTAAAAGAGCTAAGCTTTTTATTTTGTCTTAAACATAAATTGTGGAGAGGACAATAAGAACACTTGGTGGGGGATTCTGCCTCTACTTTTTCTCCGAATCTTTCTTTAAAAGCCTCTAATACGGTTTCTCCTACATCACTTTCTAAAGTAAAAGGGCAAAAATTTCCTTCTGCTAACAATTCTAATAATCTTAGTATTTCTTGTTGTTTGAATTGTTGGTATTCTGTAATGGAGTTAAAAACATTTTTTTTGCTCTGAGTAGCAGGGTATTCTTTGAATATTTCTTGCTTTTCTAAAAAGGCATAGGAAATACTGCTCACGGGAGCTTTATTATTATTTTTGAGAAGTTCCCCATAGAGAAAGCCTTGGAAAAGATGAAAAGGGGTCTTTTGGTAGCTTTTATAAGAAGCAGGACTTCCTTTTTTATAATCAATTACCCCGTAGCTATTATCACTAGTATATTGATTAACCCTATCAATACGGCTAAAAGCCTTGAGTGATTTATCTGCATTAAGAGGAATATCTTGATTTTTCAATTCCCCTTTCCCCGATTCTAGCTCTACAAATAAAGCCCTTTGTCCTTCCCTTAAAGAAGGTTCGAGGTTTTTAAGAAATAAGCTCAAAATCGTGTGGAGATACTCATAGTCCAAGGTGAAAACAGGTGATTGGGCGGAGAGAGCTATATATTCTTTTAAGATTTTCTCTAATAATTTAGAATCATAAAAATCATCTTCTTCTTTATTTTTAGTCTCTTCTATATATAATTCTAAAACCCTGTGGTAGAGATTTCCGTAGTCGGCAGCTTCTGGTTTATAAGTGGGGAGTTTATGGGGTTTGAGTTTGAATACTCCTTCCCATAGTCCTCTATAACGACATCGTCCAAATCTCTCTAAACCTGTAGGAGAAGTGTAAACAGAAGAGCCTTTATATTTTTTGGTAAGGGTGGAGACTTCAGGAATATACCCAAAATAAACCAAACTTTTAGGTTCAGGCAGCATGTTTTCAGAAAAGATATTATTTGCATTTTCTATCATTAGAACATAGTCTTTTAGGGCTTCTATATGCTTATTATCCTGATTTCTTTTAATCAAAGGAATATGATTGTATTCATAATATTCTTCTGCTAAAAGATTTTTATTAAAAATAGCAGGATTATCCCATTGAGCCTCAGTATTTAGATCGCTATTAGCAAGGGGTAAGCGTATTACAGGAGTTTTTTTATTGAATATTCTTTTAAGAAAATGAGACATATTAAAATACGTTCCTTTTTCGTTAGAAGGAGTACGAGAAAAATAAATTTGTTCCCTTGCTCTTGTTAATGCCGTAGCAAAGGATAGTTTTTGGTAACTAAAATACTCATTATCTGTTTCCCATAGGTCTTGTCCTAATATTTTTTGAGAAACTTTATTTAATTGATATCTATCTTGATTGTCAAACAACTCAAACTTAGGGGGGGTAGGAAATTCTCCTTCATTCATCCCTAAAATAAAGACAGATTTGACAAAGGTCCCTCTCGCATCTCGAGGATTCAAAATACGCAGGACATTTTTTTGAGGAATTTCACTACGATAACGGGTTTCATCGGCGATAATGGTAAAGAAAAAGAGGAAGGATGATAGATTTAATTCTTTATGCCCTATCATTTCAAGAGATTTTCTTAATTCTTGCAGTATGGTTTTTAATTTCAAAAGAGCAGAATAATCTTTAGCAATAGAATAATCAATAATTTTTTTATGCTTGATTAAAGGGTGAGTGGCAGATAGCGTTTCTTGTAGTCCCAAAAAATCTAAGAGAGCAATGAGATTATTAATGTGTTTGGTGATAGAGTATTTTTTATAAGGATCTAGGGCAAAAAGATGCTTCCCTAACTCTAAAATAGCTGTGTTTAACTCTTCTGGCAATTTTTCACACTCTTCTTGGTAAGAATTAATCTCATTTTGTCTTTTTAAACCCTTTTCCCATGCTTTTATTCTTCCTCTAATGGGAATGGTGATTAATTCAGAGCTTAGACCTAGAGTAGTTCTTAAAGTGCTATTGATATAGTTAGAATGGGCAAAAAAATCCAATCCTTCATGGTCTAGCTCTCCTAACATTAAGGTAATACAACGCTTGATAAAAGAAATAAGAGGGTTCTGTGATAATTTGTCATCTTTTCCAAAAATAAAAGGAATATCTGCTTTTCTCAAGGCAGATGCTATTAAAGGAGCGTATTTATCTTGCTGATCTGTAATAAGGAAAATATCTTCTAAACGATGATCTTCTAATAGACAAAGTTTTTTAATTTGGTTAATGATATATTCTACTTCTTTATGCGTGCCGAAAGCTTGAATCTCAAATAATTTTATAGGGTTTTCTCTTACTTCCTTATCTTCTAAGAAGGAATTAGCAAGGTGAGAGCTAGGGTGTGTAGATTTTAGAATTATTTTTTCTGCTTTGGGGAATTGTTCTTCAAAACAAATAATAGTTTCTTTAGAGGTCGGGTGTTCTAAGTCTGTTAACGTAATACTTACTTTTTTTTGAGATTCCAAAGCGTAGTTCGCAAAATGGCTGAGGAGTTTAAACTGAGTCGCTGTATAATCTACAAATCCATCCACAAATACATGTGGGGGAATGAACTCTTTAGGTAATAAAGAAAGATTTTTACAAATCAAATCAATCTCAAAAAAAGTATCACTGAGATTTTTATGCTGTAATATTTTTTGATATTCGTCCAAGATGAGCTGTAAATCTTCTATTTTATCTTTTAACTCTTCGGAGCTAGCGAGCTGTAAAGTATCTTTATCTCTTAGGGATTGGATGAGTCTATAAATCATTTTGATCATTTCTGGTCTTTGTTCTATATTATGAAAAGCCTTGAAATGAGAACTTTGATCTTGAATAATACTAGAAATAATAAGGAATTTTTCAAAATTGCTGATTGTTTGTGGTCTATCGGCTGGATTTGGAAAAATATTTTCTAAAAGAAAAGTTTGAAATTCCATTAAACTAAGGATGGGATTACCTAGTAAACCTTTTTGAGATTTAAGAAGGTCTAAATATAGCTGATCTTTATGCCTACGAGAAGGTACAATAATCCAAAAATCTTTTTTTTGATTGAGAAGCTCGAGGCTTTCTTCTAAGACATGCCTTGTTTTTCCAGAGCCAAAATTTCCTAAAATAAATTTCATAGGCTACCTTACTTAACAGACACAGTAAAAGTCTTTATAATAGTATCAAAGCCATTTTTACCACTTTCTTCTATACGTATTTTTCTCAATTCACTACGAAAGATACTGTCTATTCTAGGATCTCCAGAAGTATGGAGAAGCTCTACGCCTGAGACCCAGCCTTGGGCACTAAAAGTGATTTTAGCAGTTACAGAAAAACCATATCCACGATTTTTGTATTGTGGAGGGATTTTAGAAGTGATATTAGGAAAATCTATCGTTTTTCGAGGAGTTCCTGTCCAAGCTGCATCAGCTAGAAAATCAGATGCAGCTTTAGTACTCGTTTTTTTAGTGAGAATATCATCCAAGGCAGATGCTAGCTCGCTTTCTTCCTTAGCCACCTTCTTGGGTTCTGTAACGACAGGTACAGGGGCTTGTTTTTCTATCGTTTTTTGAATAGGAGCAGGGGGTGTCACAGCTTGTGGACTGTTCTGTGCAGGGGGTGTTACTTCTTTAGGAGGTATCGGTGCTGGATTTTCTTTTTTAAGAACAGGCGTTTTAACGGGAGAGGGCGCAACAGGTACAGCTGGTGTGACAATCTCTTTACTGACAGCTTTAGGGAGAACTGTTTCTTTAACGACTGGCATTTCCTTTGTCTCTTCTTTAAGAACAGGTTTAGACTGGGTAGGAATAGGTTTAGCTGGGGTGATAGGAGGTCGTGCAATTTGCCCTCCCCCTATATTAATAGTAATTTGGGTATATTGTTCTTGAACAAATTTAGGGTTCAGTACGGAAAATAAAGCTATAACTATTATATGTAAACCTAAAGACATGAGTAAATAAGAAGGAAGAGAATTTTCTTTTTTTTGAGGATAAATCATCCTACCACCTATTGTTTGAGAACAGTTGCAAGACTTAATTTCGTAAGCCCCGCTGTGCGAGCTTGATCCATAATCTCAATAAGAGACCCATAAGATATCCCTTCATCACCTTGTATAACTAAGGTAGCATTGGGGTCTTGTGTTTTTAATTCTTGAAGTTTTGAAGGTAATTCTTCCATAGACAATTTTTCTTCATTCCAAGAGAGTGTTCCATTTTTATAAAGAGTTACAATATGTTCTTGTTGTTGAACACTATCAGAAGTTTTAGCTTCGGGGAGATCAACATTAATAGAAGAAGTTTGGATAACGGTAGACGTAATCATAAAAAAAGTCAATAGTTGAAAGACAATATCTATCATAGGAGCCATATTAATATCAGCAGACACGGCTCGTTTGGATCTGTATTTAGAAAACACATGATGCTCCTTTTATAATAGTTATAATAATATAATAAGGGATTATTCTAAATTTTTCAAGAAATAGGCTAGAAGAATTATTTAGTCGGTAACTTGTGATTGAGAAAGCTCGTATGCAATTGAGAATTCCTCATTGGTAGCTAAAAATTCTTGAATTTCCTCAGCATGGGCAATACCATAATTAATATACGCTTCTTCTGTGATTCCAAGGTTTTTATAAAAACTTTCTCTTTTTTGATTAAGGAAATCACTAACTTCTTCATCATTTTTTTGTTTTTGAGCGATATAGTAATAATTAGAATTTTGTTCCAAGGTAAATAAAATAGATATCTGTAAAAAGCGCATGGGATTATCTAAGGATATTGTATCCCCTAATTCAAAATCAATAATTTGAGATAATTTTTCTTCTGTAAGGTAATATTCATTATCGCTAAGAATATTATCTTGAGTTAGTACTGTGTCATTGGCTTCTAAAGCAAAGGGACTACTATCATCTAAGTCAGTTAAAGAGGCACTCTCGTTTTTAACACAAGCACCAAGCGCCATAAGAAGTAATAAGGGAGAAAGGTATATATTCATAGCCGATTCCTAAAATTATTTTATTCATTATACTACATATTATATATTATTTCTACTTTTTTAAGTATATATTACCGTTTTAGTATATATTATATATTAAAATAAAAAAACTTTGATAAAAAGTTGTTTTTATTGTATAATTATGATAGCATACTTTATAGTACACATTTTTTATTAGTGAGGGGCACATATGGATTATTCAATGCAGTCTTTGGGGGAATACCTGAAAACGCAAAGAGAAGCTAAAGGGTTGACGATAAATGAAGCCGCCGCAGAAACAAACATAGCTAAAAAATATATTGAAGCATTAGAAACTGATGAATACGGATTTTTTCCTGCTGAGATGTATGTTCTAGGGTTTTTATCCTCTTACATTGAGGTATTGGAGCTAGATAAAGACTATGTGCTTTCCATGTATTACAGAGCTATTGATAGAGAAAAAGAAGTTCCTTTAGAAGCTTTTTACAATATTCACAAGCCCGATAATTTCTTTAAAAAAAATATCAAATTACTTTTACTCATTGTTCCCATAGTATTGGCATTAAGTATTGTAGGAGTGATCTTTTACAATAATTCAGATCCTAGGAACATCACACCTGGCAATTATGATACTAAGATCCCTAAAGAATTATCGATTGATATAAATACCCTTGAAGCTAATAATAAGTTTGATGTGGGTATAAGTGATACTGTACACCTCAATGAAAATGATAGCACAAAAAATAGTATTATTTTCCTAGGACATGGCTCTTCCGACAATCAAATAAAATTTCGTTTAGGACAAAACGAATACACTTATAAAGCTGGTGCTGTACTCAATGTCGATTTGGGTAGTATAGGTCTCGATAATTTAGCAGTGGAGATTCTAGATATTACTCGTAATACGGTTTCGATTTCTTTTATCATACAAGCTAATGCTAATAGTAAATTTGATATAAGCCCTTATAAAGACTCTATACGTAACGAAGTCCCTATTACTGACGCAAGTCAGATAACTTCTTTTAACTTTACTGTTACTACGGAAAAACCTGTATGGATCGCCTATCAAGCTGATAAAGAGCAAGAAATCCAACAGGTTCTTAATGCTGGAGCATCCTTGAAATTTAAATTTATTGATGGGGTAAGGCTACTTGTTGGTAATGCTGGGGTTGTGACGATTACCTCCCCTCAATTTACTAATGTAATTCGTGGTGGTACCACAGGAGAAAGCTCCCAATCTATCTTTTATAAAAAGCCTAATGGAGAAAAAATTATTCTCTACAGAGCTCAATTAAAATAACTAGGGACTTCCCCATAAGATATTGACTATTAGCTTGAAATGTTGTAAAATAATACTCACGCAGAAAATGTGTGAGTATTTTTTATTGTTAATTAGGAAAAAATTATGAAGATATATTTCGATGCTTTAGGGTGTCCCAAAGCACTTGTGGATGCCGAAAAAATGTGTGCTCACCTTTTTGAAAGTGGGGAACATATAGCGGTGATGGATCCCGAAGAGGCGGATGCTATTATTGTAAATACTTGCGGGTTTATCGAGTCAGCCAAAGAAGAATCAATCAATGCTATCCTTTCCCACGCTGCCCTTAAAGAAGACAATCCTGATCTTATTCTTGCTGTTTCAGGGTGTATGGTGGCTCGCTATCACGAACAGTTAAAACAAGAAATTCCTGAAATAGATGCTTTTATAGGAGTCAAAGACCCTTCTAAAATCACAGATATTTTTATACAACGTAAAAATAAATCTATGCTCGATCAAGGAGAATACAAAGACACCACTCAAAGTAATAGATCTCTTTTATTTTCAGGCTTTAAACACGCTTGGATTAAAATAGGCGAAGGGTGCAACCGATCCTGTGGTTTTTGTGCTATTCCTTTAATGAGGGGTACGCAACGTAGTCGCCTAGAACAAGAAATTATAGACGAAGCTAAAATGCTTTTAGATCAAGGAATAAGAGAGCTTATTGTTATTACCCAAGACCCTGTTAATTATGGACTAGATATTGATAAGACCCGTCGCCTACTCCCTTTATTACAAAAATTAGAAAAGATAGGATTTGATTGGATTAGAGTACAATACCTATTCCCTGACCCTATGCTCATAGACCTTGCTCAGCTCTATAAAGAATCGTCTGTTTTTTGTAACTATATAGATGTTCCCCTTCAGCATGTATCAGGAAATGTTCTAAAATCGATGAATAGACCTGGAAATTATGATACTATGGCTCAATTATTTAGCGATATGAGATCAGCTAACCCAGAACTCGCTATTAGGACTTCTTTTATTGCTGGTTACCCTGGAGAAACAAACGAAGATGTTAAAGAAGTTGCTCGCTTTTTACAAGAAGTCCAAGCCGATAGAGTGGGATTTTTTGCCTATTCCCATGAAGAGGATACTAAATCTTATACCATGGGAGACCAGATCTCTAAACAAATTGCCCAAGATAGAGTTACCCTCTGGGCTGGTGTCCAACAATCTATCTCTACAGATAGATTGAAAAGACATATAGGTAAAAAGCTAATTTGTATAGGGGAAGGAATCTCAGAAGAGTCCCCTGACGCTAGAATTATGCTCATGAGATCTGAATATGATGCCCCAGAAATAGACGGTATTGTGAGAGTACGCGTCCCTAAAGATTATCCTATAGATTTAATAGAAATGGCAGAAGTAGAGATTGTTGGTTCTGATGACCACGATCTTGATGCTGTCTTTATCAGAGAGGTTTAAAAAATGCCCCCTTTTATTTGGAATATCCCTAATGCTATAACTTTAACACGATTTATAATGGTTCCTCTATCCTGCTTACCTCTTCTTCCGATTTTTGGAGAGCATACAGGTGGCACCCTTTTACTCGTAACCATATCTTTTATTATGGCGGGACTTACGGACTGCTTAGATGGTTATCTTGCCCGTAAACTCAATCAGATGACTGACTGGGGTGCTTATATGGATCCCCTTATGGATAAATTTTTAGTGTGGGGTTTGTTTTTGGTATTAACCCTAATCCCTCAAATGAATATCCCTATATGGACTTTTATTGTTATATTTGGGAGAGATTTATTAGTAACAGAGATGAGAAATTTTGCCATTAAAAAAGATATCTCCTTTAAGACTAGCTCTCTAGCTAAGATAAAAACATCTACACAAATGATCGTAGGTGGATTTATTCTTATCTTTCTCTTAACTACTTATTACCTAGATGGCGAACAGTCTATCTATTATATGGAATATTGGGTAGAAATAAATCCTTTTTTATATTATCTTCCTAGAAATCTTGTTATACTTGTTTCTATTTTCACAGGGATTACAGGGATAGATTATGCTATTATGCTCTATAAAAAGCTGAAAACTTAGCTCCTAGAGTTTATCGTACCTACCCTTATAAAATAGTTGTGTTCTGGGAAGGGATAAATTTTATTATAGATATTGTGATTTTATATTAGGTATGCTATAATATTTAACACGATAATAATCGTGCCTCTTTAGCTCAGTTGGTAGAGCGTCTGATTCGTAATTAGAAGGCCATGGGTTCGATCCCCATAGGAGGCTATAAAAAAAGACCTGTTATAAAAATAGGTCTTTTTTTATTGGAATACTTTCTAACTATTTCATTGTCTTCTAATATAATACCTAAGCTCTAAATATCGTAACTATTTTCATCAAATATTAGAATATTCTATTTTTTAATAAGAGTATCTAGGGTTTCTAAACTTTTTATCATTTCACTATCTTCTAAAGTGAAAAGCCCACTTTCTTTATGAGCACGAGAAACAGTAACAATACCGTAGGTTTCATTTTCTTGAGGATTTGGTATCGTGAAGGATAATTTTTTATAAGCAGAGACTATCCCCATAATATTTTTAGGATTGTCTATATCTCGTTCCTCCCCTTTTTTAAAGCGATAAAGAGTATAATAATGAGCCAATTTCTCATCATTGTTTTCCCATGTAAGGGTCTTTCCTTTTAAGATAAAATTATCCACTCTAAAAGGCTTTTGTCCCCCTCTGGGATTTTGAGGAGGGAGGGCAAAATAAGGAAAAATTTCTTTTTTAGTATAATCAATAATCCCTTTGGTATCTTGAACAATCCACTTAGCACTATAAAAAGAAACCCCATCTACGTGTTTATCTTTTCTAGCGAAATCTATTTGCTCTTTTAGATGAGAGGCTGGCCAATTTTGCTCCCCTAGTTTATAAGTACCTAAGCCTATGAATAAGTTGACTTTATCTTTTACGGCATCACTCCACCATTTGACCAGTACCCCATAAGGAGCAGGTTTGGTATCAAAATGCCAATAAATCTGAGGTAAGATATAATGCACCCACCCTTTATCTATCCACAGTAAAACATCTGCATAAAGATCATCGTAGTTTGTTTGCCCTGCATCTGTTTCAGAACCCCTAGGGTCTTTAGACTTGTTTCTCCATACTCCAAAAGGACTAATTCCTAATTGAACATGAGGAGATGCTTCAGTGATACTCTTATACAGTTTTTCAACAAAAGTATTTACATTATCTCTTCTCCAATCATCACGACTTTTAAAAGTTTTTCCATACGTCTTAAAAGAGCTATCATCATCAAAATGCACTAGTTTTCCGTTTTTATACGATTTATAAGGATAAAAATAATCGTCCATGTGAAGAGCATCTATATCGTAATTGTTTACGATTTCTAATATTTCTTTAGTGACATAATTTTGCACCTCAGGATTACCTGGATCGAAATAATATCGTCCATTATATTCTATCACCCAATGAGGATTTTTTCGAGCAATATGCTTAGGGGAAATAATTTCTAAGCCTTCCCCATTTAAGAGACGGTAAGGATTTACCCATATATGAGTTTCTATGGCTCTTTTTTGAGCTTCTTCTATAAAAAATTTCAAAGGATCATAGCCAGGATTTTTACCTTGTTCTCCTGTAAGATAGTAAGACCAAGGGGATAATTTAGACTCATAGAAAGCATCAGATGTAGGCTTTACTTGAAGGATAGCGGCATTGAACTTTAGATTTTCTAGAGTATCTAAAATTTCTATCATTTCTTTTTTTTGCTGGTTTACAGAAAGTCCTCGACTAGATGGCCAATCAATATTAAAAACTGTAGCAATCCACGCCGCTCTCAGCTCTCTTTTAGGGGCTTGAGCGATGATATTTTGAGGGAATAGGAGAAGCACCAGTAAGAAAAATTTCATAAGATATCCTTGATATAGAATTTAAGTATCCCACTTAGTACGGTATTAATAAAAAATTCTTTAGGGCTTGCGATATTTTATATCTTGTATTATACTAATACATACCTATTATGGAGGGTACCAAGCTATGGAACAGAAAAAAAGAAAATTATCAGAGGATCTTAAAAAATTTGATCCCAGCTTAATCAAAGCTGTTGCGATTGATATTGATGGTACTTTGATTAACGATAAAGCAATATGCACCCCTAGAACAGAAAAAGCAGTTAAAGACTTGATCGCATCAGGAAGAGAGGTTTATATCGTTACAGGACGAGGGACTGCCACTGCAATGTCCTTTGCCAAACAAATAGGACTCCCTAAATATATGATTAACTACAACGGAGCATCTGTGTGGAATTTCAAGACAGAGCAAAGAGAATATACTGACTACATCTCAGTAGAAACGGCACCTAAACTAGTAGAAATCATTAGAAAGCACGATGTTTTAGCTTTTCTTTATTCCGATGACAATCTTCATTATGAAAGAGACCACGCTCTCCTCTCACAATACCTAGAAAGAGCTCAAATAGCAAGTTATAAAATAAATTTTGATGAGATTGAAGCAGGTTCTTTTCAAAAATTCTTCATTATGGGGGCGGAAGACGTTATTTATAAATTGGCCGAGGACATTAAGAGAGCTTTTAAGGCAGATCTATCTTGGTTTTTGACCACCCCCGGTTTACACAATGCTACTCAGAAAAATGACCCCGCTTTATGCTTAGAAATCATGCAAAAAGGTGTTAACAAAGGTGTAGGGCTAGAACGCCTATTAAAAGCTCAAAATATTTCTATGGAAGAAGTGGTCGCCTTTGGTGATGATTCTAACGACATAGAAATGCTAGAAATGGTAGGATGGGGTATCGCTATGGATAATGCTCAAAAAACCGTTAAAAAAGTATCTAATGCTCAAACTTTGTCTCATATAGATGATGGTGTCGCTTATTTTATAGAAGAATATCTATTATAATACTGCCCATACCTACTCTAACATGATTTTTGAATAGCGTTGAATAACATAGAAGATTTAAAAATGGCGAAAAGGTCATTTAAATGAGTTTTAGCTTTAAAACATTCTTAAATTACCCATTATGTGTCATTAAAATGACTGTTTTTATCATGAAAATGATTGTTTTGAGAGAAAAACTCACTTAATGAAAGCTTTTTTTCGATTTTCCAAGATTTCTTATCAAATTAAAGTATTCACTAATAATCCTAAAAATACCTTCCTTAAATGGGAGGTATTTTTTTATTTTTCTTATTTTAGATTTTTATCTATTCTAAACATTTGAAAATTTGAGAAAGTTTTAGTAGAGGATTTTTTGATTTGATTATTTTTATATAATTGGGATTGAGGATTTTTAGGCTAATATTTTATGAGATTGATTTTGCTAAATTAGATATTTGTTGATGTGACTTTTTTAGAGAGCATATTAAAAGATAAACAGAAATAAAAAGTAGCCTTAATATTGTTTTTTGAAAAATTATTACAATCAAAAAAGCCCTCTCTATAGAAAGGGCTTTTTAATTTGTTCTTTCATAATTATGGTGTAAAATTATAACTTATACCAGCTTGTAAGCTAAATACATGGAGATCAGGATTAAAGGCTGAAAAACTATTTTTGAATTTTTTATCATAACGAGCTTGCACCCATGAAGAAAAACTACTAAAATTAAAGCCTACTCTATTTTCTATACGAATAATATTCTCCCAAGCACCAGGATTATTATTATCTAGCATATAAGCAAATCTTAGTTTGTAAGACCATTGTGGATTAAAAACATAGTCGTAGGAGGAACTTAATGTAAATACTCTAAATTCAGAGTGATCTATTCCTTTTCTGCTACCATAAGCCGGTACCATGAAATAATTTAAGGTAGCTTGTACTGATATGGAGCTCTTTCCTGCAGTTTTACGAATATCGACACTATTAGTTATTTCTCCATAACTATCCACTCCAACCGTAAAATATCCACCCAAATTAACTCCAA
>CAMQVI010000014.1 GCA_947038195.1 uncultured Brevinema sp. | reverse complement strand
AGAGATCATTGATAGCATACATTTGTAAAATGAGATCAAGAGGGGCACTCCAAAATAGATAAAAAAGATAAGAAAAAAGAGCAAAAGCTGGAAGTAAAACGTTTTTTGAAAATGATTTCATGGGTATTATCCTAATAATGATATAGTAATGATATTGTACTATAAATGAAAGTGCTATGTCAATAGACCATGAAAAACTCCCCCACTAAATGAGGGAGTTTTTAATTCGAAAGAGACTCTAGCTCCATTTGAGCTAATTAACTTAGTAAAGAGAGAATCATTTGGGGTTGCATATTTGCTTGAGCTATCATAGAGACAGAAGCTTGTTGAAGAATTTGATTCTTAACAAGATCACTGACTCCTCTAGCCATATTAGTGTCCCGAATACGAGATTCAGCAGCACTAGTATTTTCATAAGCGATGTATAAGCCTTGATATAAGCTTTCAAATCTATTTTGGTAGGCCCCGAGTTCTGTTCTTTGACTAATAACTTCACTGAGTGCAGAATCTATTCGTCCAATAGAAAGATTAGCTTGATCTGCCGTTCCTGTTCCTACAGTAATGTTACCATCTGCATCTTTCAATCCTAAACCTTGAGCACTCAATTGTTTTATATACAATTGAACATTCTCATCTTGATTAGAACCTATATGAAGTAGCAATCCCGCTCCAGTATTACCTGTGGCAGGGGGAGCAACATTTTGAGTAGCGACGGCATCACCTTCGACGGCGACAGCTGCTGGTACCACTCCTGGTTGGGCGAAACGTCCGTTAAGCATTGTCATTGTATTAAATTGTGCAGAATCTGCTATTCGATCTATTTCCTCTACTAATAGAGAAATTTCTAGATCTAAGTATCCACGATCTTCATCAGTGTAGATACCGTTTGCCCCTTGAATTGATAGTTCTCTTACTCTTTGAAGTGAGCTGGTTACTTCTTGTAAATAACCTTCTGCTGTTTGAATAAAAGAAGTCGCATCTTGGGTGTTTCTCATGGCTTGATTCAAACCACGAATTTGAGTACGCATTTTTTCAGAAACAGCTAGCCCTGAGGCGTCGTCTGCTCCGCTATTAATACGCATTCCAGATGATAATCGCGCCATATCTTTCGATACTTTGCTATCAATAAGACTAGCTTGTCTATTCGCGAAAATAGAGCTAATATTGTTGTTTATAATCATAAGTTAGATCCTCCTTGAAAATATATCCATCCTTGAATTAAAGAGTAGAGTCTCTTCCTAATTTTTTTATTAAATTAGATAATTGCAGATTGGATATTCAAAAAGTTCTTGACTTTGATTAAATAAGAATATTTCCCTAGTTTATTCAACTAGGGAAATATTGCTTGATAATTACTATCTTAAGAGCTGTAATACGTTTTGTGGCTGTTGATTAGCTTGAGCTAACATTGCTGTAGCAGCTTGTGTTAGCACTTGGTTTTTAGCTAACAAGCTAGATTCTTTAGCCATATTGGTATCGCGAATACGGGATTCGGCAGCTTGAAGATTTTCAGACCCTATCATAATACTACGAGTAGAAGATTCGAGTCTGTTTTGATAAGCACCTAAGTCAGCTCTTTGGGAGTTGATTCGGGTTAGGGCTTGATCGATAGTACCGATAGTTAAATTGGCACTATTTTGATTAGAAACAGAGACTATTTCTCCTGTTCCAGCAGCTTTCAATCCTAAAGAAGTGGATGTCATGGTTCCAATATATACTTGAACTCTTTCGTCCATATTGGCACCAATGTGAAGGAACATTTCTGATGGTGGTGTGGAATCTGCGGAAGGTTCTGCAAACATGCCGTTAAGCATTTTTAGTCCATTAAATTGTGCATGAGATCCTATACGATCGATTTCAGCTACCATTTGTTCTACTTCTACTTGAATATATCCACGGTCTTCGTCTGAGTAAATTCCGTTGGCACCTTGTACTGCCAATTCACGAACACGTTGAAGAGCGGTGTTTACTTCTTGCAAGTATCCCTCTGTTGTTTGGATGAAAGACACGCCGTCCTGGGTGTTTCTTAACGCTTGATTCAAACCACGAATTTGTGTTCGCATTTTTTCAGAAACAGCGAGTCCAGATGCGTCGTCTCCTGCTCTGTTAATTCTCATTCCAGAAGAAAGTTTTTCCATGTTTCTTTCTGTCTGAAGAGCATCAATAGATAACTGACGATTTCCAAAAATCGCACTTATGTTGTTATTGATAATCATGATATCCTCCTTGATTCATTGACCATTTTTTTCTAAGATTCTTAATTATTCTTAATAATCTCTTACCCCGTTAATAAGAGATTTATTATAGTTAGGCACTTTTTTTTCCTCTTAAGCACTAACTCTGTATACCTCCACTATCTGTATTCTATCCGTAATTTTATATATATATATTTTATATATAAATGTATCGGAGCTAGGATTATTCAAACTTGAATGATATTTCAAAACTTTATATTTAAAATAAAAAACATCCTTACTTTTTATAGTAAAGATGTTTAGATATAGGAGTATTGATAATGCTTAGCCTGAAAAAATGTAAATTTCTTGATCTAGGGATAAGAATTTTTTAAAAGACGAATGATTAGAGATATTTAGGTGAAAATCTTGGGCAACAGAGATAAACTACTTAAGCTGATCTACCTGCTTAACCTGAAAAAACACGAAATTCTTGATCTAGGGATAAGAATTTTTTTAAAGACAAATGATTGGGGAGATTTAGGTGAGAATCTTGAGAAAATATTAATTGAGCATCTCCAGTAGCTGTTTGAAGGATATGTTGATCTCTTGCAAAATTAGCTAATTTGAAAACAGGGACTCCTGTTTGTCTTGTGCCTAGGATTTCTCCTGGACCTCGGATTTTGAGATCTTCTTCTGCAATTATAAAACCGTCCGTAGTAGAACAAAAAATATCTAGACGTTGATCAGCTTCATAGCCTTGATTTACCGCAAAACAATAAGACTTGTGAGAGCCTCGTCCTACCCGTCCTCTTAATTGGTGTAATTGAGCGAGCCCAAAGCGTTCTGCATTTTCAACAACAATTACCGTAGCGTTAGGAATATCAATACCTACTTCTATAACGGTGGTAGCGACTAATATTTGAGTTTTATTATCGGAAAAATCTTTCATAATGAGGTCTTTTTCTTCTTGGCTCATACGTCCATGAATAAGGCTAATATTATATTGAGGGAAGAGTTTTTTATAATCTTGGTGGACTTGTTCTGCAGAACGAAGGTTCTCTAATTTTTCACTCTCTTCTATTAAAGGACATACAATAAATACTTGTCGACCTGCGATTATTTCTCTTTGGAGGGTTTCTAGCATTTTAGGGTATTGATTTTTACGAATTTGTTTGGTTATAATTTGTTGTCTACCTGCAGGTAATTCATCAATGATAGATATATCTAAATCCCCATAAAGAGCAAGGGTTATTGTTCTAGGAATAGGGGTGGCTGTCATGACTAAAATATCAGGATTTTCTCCTTTCCTAATCATCATCCCTCTTTGTTCTACACCAAATTTATGTTGTTCATCAATAACGACGAGAGAGAGATTGTGGTAGAGGACTTCTTCTTGAAAAAGGGCATGAGTTCCTATAATAAGAGGAAGAGTCCCTTTTTGTATACCTTCTAAGATAGGTTTTCTATTTTTAGCACTAAAACTCCCTGTTAATAAAGCACAAGGAATCTGTAATAGGTCTGCGACGGGGAGGATTTTTTTATAATGCTGAAACGCTAAAACTTCTGTGGGGGCTAAAAAAGCAGCCTGATACCCATTATGCGCGGCTAAGAGCATAGCAGCCAAAGCTACTGTCGTTTTACCAGACCCTACATCACCCTGTACCAACCTATGCATAGAAGTAGGTGTGCTAAGGTCTTTTGAAATTTCTTGAATTACTCTTTCTTGAGCCCCTGTCATCTTGAAAGGAAGGGTTTTATAAAACTCTTCTAATATAGAAGAAGAATCATAAGTATGATTTTTTAGTATTTTAGTTTCTTGTTCTCTTTTCAATTCTAAAGCCATACGCGTGCATAAAAATTCTTCATAAGCACCGCGCACTCTAGCTTTTTCTGTTTGAGCGATATTTTCGGGATAGTGTAATTGTTGAAGGCACTCTTGTTTGGAAAGAAGATTTCTACTTTTAATAAAGTAAGGAGGAATAGGGTCAATAATATCTTTTTCATAGAGATCAAAGGCTTTTTTAAGGATTTTATGGAATTCTTTTAATCTCATCCCTTCTGTTAAACGGTAGATAGGGAGCAATTTCCCCAAAGAAGAGAGAGGTGAAGAAAATTTATCAAGAGTTTCAAATTCAAAATTAGAAGATTGGATCTTATTAAAACGAAATTCAAATTTACCATAGATGTAAAATTCTTGACCTATGGGCATCATTTTATCTATTGCTCTAATATGAAAAGGGACTAATTCTGCTCCAGCAGAATGATCTTGAATGAGGATTTTTGATTGTCTTTTATTCTGCCAAAAAAAAGCCTCATGTGCTGTGACAGTAGCCTTGATAAGCCCCGTTTCTTGAGAAAGAATCAAATCTGCTAAAGTGCTTATTTTAGATCTGTCTTCATAGCGAAAAGGAAAATAACACATAAGGTCTTCTATCGTTTCTATGCCCATTTTTTTTAGGAGAAAAGTTTGTCTATCTGTGTAATGCTTAGAGATGAGAATAGGGGTTAATTCAGGGATTTTCATAGAATTTTATAAACCTTTTTGACGGGCTTCTTGTTCTATTTCAAGGTTGATTTTTTGGAGCATGGAACTAAGATCCTCTCCTTTAATAGCATAATCTAAAAGAAGATTTTTTAACTGACTAGAAAGATCATTTTTAGAGCTTTTATAGTCGATTAGCTCTTGATTATGATTAGTAAGTTTTCTCATTAGTTTATCAAAACGCATCATAGGAGGCAAGGTTTTAGGGATTCCGTCAAAAGTACTCTTTCTATCGGCTTTTTCTTTTTTCTTTAATTCTTCCCAATTGGCTAAAACTTCTTCTGGAGAGCTGATATCTAAATCCCCAAAAACGTGAGGATGTCTAAAAATCAATTTTTCTTCAGCTTTTTTGTAAACCTCTTTTATATCGAGGATCTTATCTTGTTCTGCCACATAAGTCATAAGAAAGAGCATAAAAGAAACATCTCCTAACTCTTCCGTGATATGAACGGGATCTTTATCCTGAATAGCTTCGGATAATTCAAAACATTCTTCTAAAAACAATCTATCTAAACTTTCTAAGGTTTGAGCTTTATCCCAAGGACACCCATCCTCGGAGCGGAGGGTTTGAACGACCTTGTAGAGAGATTCAAGAGATTTAATCATGAGTAATATCCTTAGAAGGATCTTTTAAGCGAATTTTACCTTTTTTCTTAGCTAAATCGGGGGTCTGGTCTCCATAGGCAAGGCTTTTGAGGATACCTGATATATAAGGGGCAGCTTGTTGATTCCCCAACATATCACTAACGATGAGCATTTCTTTTATGATGATAGGAAGAGTTTTAGTATGCTGTAATTCGGAGCACCCTATTAATAATAAAGATTTATCCAGTGCTTCAAAGTTCTCCCACTTTCTATTACGACTAACTGAATTAATAGATTGAATAAGGGACAACTGGTCTTCGTGGAGTCTTTGTAGAATATGGGTAGCGCAATTAATTATTTTATGCTGGACAGCAGTAGGGAGACTGTGGAATCTATCTAAAAACACAGGTAACTGAGCGATATAAATAGGTAAAGTAGGGAATTTGGGATCATCTAAGCTATTTTCTCTAAGGTATAATACAGCTAACAGTCGCCCATATCTCCAAGAACTTATTTTTGTGTTATCCATTTTTTATCCTTTTTAATGAAGTGCTTATTGATTAAATTCTTTAAATAGAGCATCGTGAGAGCCCTCTGCAGGGGTGAGGGTGATTTGACCATCTTTAATTCTTTGTTTAATGAGGTCATCTACAGCCTTAGCAGCTTTGTCGCTGCGTATTCTTTCTTCTATATAAACAAGTGCTTCTTCATAGCTTAATTGGATAGGCTGAACAACGTCTAAGATTTTCATCGTTAAATAAGTAGGTTTTCCTGTATTTCTAAAAGGAATAGGTTGAGGGATGAAGATGCCTTTATTTTTTTTAATAGGGATACTAGTAGCTCCCAAGTTAAGATTTTTTTCTAAAGCAATACCTAAAATCTCATCAGGAATCTTTTTTTGGAGAATGAGAACATCGGGGGCAAAAAGTCCTGTAGCGCCAGAATAAGAGGTAAAACGAAGAGAAGAGTATTTTTTACGGAGAGCATTATAATCACTAGAAGTATCAAGATCTACCGCTAATTGAGCCATTTTCCCTTCTACTTCTGATAATTCAGATAAAGACCAACGAGGTGAAGACTCAATAGCAAAAATAATAAGATTAAACTTAGGGAAAGGAGAATCTACAAATTGTTTTTTATTTTTTTTGTAAAAAGCAAAAGATTCTTTTTCACTGATAGGCTGACCGACTGTTACTTTAACCTGAGGGTCAGTCATACTTAAGCCCCGCTTAACTTTATCAGAACGAATAACCATTCTATATAAGTCACTATATTTTTCATAGAGGGCTTTTCTTTGTTCTACATTAGGGTCTGAAGGATTGTTCGTCATAGCATTAATATGCTTTCTTAATTCTGCTTCATCCATATAATACTCAGGAGAATCTTCTGCAATTACTAATAAAGAAGACATATTAATCAATTTTCTTAGCGCTTCTGTGGTACTAGGTTTTTTAGGGGATATTTCTGATTCAAAGGCACGCATTCTATCTATATCGTAAGTGGTAATCGCCATGCGTCCCACACTGACAACGACTTTATTAACGACAGCTGCTTGATTTATTAAAGGGGTAGCAAGTAAAACAGTTAGTAAAAGAAATTTTTTCATAAATACTCCTAGTCAAATAAATATATTAGTTTTTTATGTCATTTTAGATTTATCGTTGTTAAAGGGTGTTAAGATAATTATGTAGTAGATGCTTGAATATTGAGTTATAATCTTATATAATATAAGTACGTTTTAACAAAATAGGAAGTAACAATTATTAATTATTTATAGAAAATATCTTAACTTTGTAAAATATAAAGAGATTCTAAAGAATATCCGATTATATTGTTATGCGTATATTATACACGATTATGCTTATTTTTACAAGACATGATTCTTTTTTTGTGAAATATTATTATAAGGACAGACAGTATGAGTTTATATGATGAATTGCCAGAAAATGGTTATATTAAAAAATTACTGATAGGTATAGATGAGGCTTTTGTAGAGAGATTTCTTAGCACTAAAAAAGACTATGAAACAGCTAAAGATAAAGAGGAAAAAAGATTCAGTAGGGATAAACTTACCAATCTTTTTTGGGAACTGTATGGAATGGTTGCTAAGGTGATAGGTCCTGAAATGAGCATGGCAAAACGCCTTTTTCTCCGTTATGGCTTAACAGACCTTCGAAATCTCAGCCCTGAAGACCAAAAATTTATCCTCAATCAACCCAGTGCTCCTGTGGATTACGAAAATGAGACGATTTTTTATGCCGATGAGTGGTTGCAGGGGATATCTATGGGGAAAATCAAAGCTTCTGCTGGAGATGAAACAGGAGGAGGTGGGGCTAAAACTAAGGCACCAGAGGCTCACGAAATTACTGCTAAACAAGAAAAATACGTTGCCACTATAAGTGTAGAAAAAGGTAGATATTATTCTTTTAAACAATCTCGTGATGAAAGTATAGAACGAATAATACAATGTGCTAGCCATTTAAAAGAAGAAATCGAAGATGTCGAAATGGGTTATGTAATTCCCGATAACACACAACTTAAATCCTTAGACGAGATAGTATTTCAACATAAAGAAATTAAAAAATATAATAAAGAGATGCTAGCCTGTGCTCGCACGATGTTTAAAGCACAACAAACCCTCGACGATATTAGAGAACAAGAGGCTGAGGCTTCTGGTCGCAGTAGTGGGGAGGGGGATGTCTCTTATGGAGCCCCTACCAATAGAGAGGGTGTGGCTAGTGAAGTCCTAAATATAAGACAAATGGCTAAAATGACTGTAGGCCGTCAAGGCAATGCCTTTCCCTTCCTCACCTCTGGTTTTATGCCTAGAGAAACAAAAGACTATCTTTTTAGAGAGATGGTAAAAAATAAATTAAACAAATGGCTTACTTTAGACCCTCAGGCTTTTACTCGTATTTACAAAGGCGAAGAAATGCACATTATGCCTTATATGATTTTAGTTCCTGGCTATGGTGCAACAGGATCTTGTTGGGAGCCTTTAGATTCGAACAATAAACAATTTGGACGTGGTCGAATTACCTTACCTATTTTCACTAAATCTCCAGATTTATCTCTTCTTACAGCTATTGGGGATATTCGTTGGCAAGCAGCTAAAGAAATGGCGTCTTACTATTGGATGGAAGAAGGTCTTACAGGAAATTACTATGAATACTCTCTAGCTGCTAAGCTAAAGGGAGACTTGAGGCTTATGTTCATTAGCGATTACCTTACATGGATGGCAAAAGAAACTCAAGGGGTACAAAAACTCGAACAAGATTGTCGTTATGTATTTTGGCGTTATGTTCCTCTTCCTGATGAAAATAAAGAAAATCTCAGTAAAAAAGGCTATTACTATAATCAACTCTGGGAAAAAGAACAAGTTTGGCGTAGAAGTGGTAAGTAAAAACAATAAAAAACACTCTAACATATAGAGTGTTTTTTGATGATTTTGTGATATTATAAAGATGATTAATAGTTATAGATTTACTTTCTATAGTTTATAGGATAACTTTCATAATAAGATCTCCCTGTTTAACAGAACCAGAAGTTTTAATGATTTCTAATTTTGCTGAATCAGGTTTATCTGTGATGATAATAGGGGTGATAAGAGTGCTTACCTTAGATAATAAGACTTCTTTATCAAAAGATATAAGAGGGGTTTTAGTATCTACCTTACCTTGTAAGGGAGCTAGAGCTGTAAATCCTTCTCCTTTAAGAGAAACGGTATCCATTCCCACATGGACGATAGCCTCTATGGTACCATTGCTACAGCCTACAGCGTGTAAGGTATGAAAAATATCTACCGTACATTCGAAAGGAGCAAAAACGGTATTACTACTAGGTGTCATACAAAGACCTTCCCCCATCATTCCTTCGGCAAAAGCTGCATCTGGGGAAGATGATAAAGGCGCTAGTTCTCCATCAAAGGGTGCGTAAATTTCTATCTCTTTGGGAGATTTTTTAAATAGATTAAACATAAATGACCTCGCTTAAATTTTATATTCTATAAAGTTATTATATCTCTTTATTTAAAGTACGTCAATACTTAAAATGTAGATATTTTCACTTTTTACCATTTTATAGTTGCAAAAATATGATAGCGTAATATAATATAAGAGTGTTTATTAAAAGGAGTTTCAGTGAAAATTCAAGTACTATCTCAAAGAACAGAAATCATTGAAAACGCAGTAGCAGTAATTGTCCGAAAAATCAATGACCACCCTAAAGATAATATTTTTGTATTGGGTTTATCCACAGGTGCGACGGTGCTTAGTGTGTGTGAGGCTCTAGTTACTTTTGTGCAAAAAGGAGAGGTTTCTTTAAAAAATGTTGTTATTTTTTATGCTGGAGAGTATATAGGTTTTTCTAAAAAAACAAAGCAATACTACTTTAACCTCTTACAAGAAATATTCATCTCTAAAGTAGATATTGACCCAAATAATATATTTACTCTTGATGGGAATGTGGAAGATCCTGTAAAAGAATGTGATTTATACGAAGAAAAAATTAATAGTTATGGGGGAATGGATCTTTTTGTGGGTTCTCTAGGAACTACGGGAGCTTTAGCTTTTAACGAGCCAGGTTCTTCTCTCCAGTCCCGCACCCGTTTGAAAACCCTAACCTCAGAAACTCTCAAAGCCGATGCTCGTTTTTTTGGGGATAATATTTCCCTTGTCCCCCACCAAGCCGTCACCATGGGCGTAGGGACTATTTTTGATGCTAAAATGGTGCTTATTGTTGTGTACGGTGTTCAAAAAGCTTTTGCCTTAAAAGCTTGTTTAGAAGAAAGTGTATCAGAGATGAATCCTGCCTCTATTTTTCAACTTCATGGGAACACTGTTTTTTTAGCAGATAAGGTTGCAGGGCGATTATTGAGTAAAGCGATTTCTATAAATCATTATGAAAATTAAAAAAGATTGTAATAAAGGATAAATAATATGAGACTAATTATTACAGAAGAGCATGTTGGAGATTGGGCTGCTTATTATATAGCAAAAAAAATACTAGATTTTGCCCCCACTAAAGAAAAACCTTTTGTTTTAGGTATCCCCGGTGGTGGAACCGCACAGCCTATGTACAAACGCCTTGTAGAATTTCACAAAGACGGTGTGCTTTCTTTTGAAAATGTAGTATTTTTTAATACAGGTGAATATCTAGGAATAGATACGACCAATATTCATAGCTTTCATTCCATTGTTAATGCTAGTTTTTTTAATTGGGTAGATGCTAAAGCTCAAAATATTCATTTATTAAATCCTCTAACGAGTAATGTTAAACAAGAAGGTACGGACTATGAGGAGCTTATTAAGTCTTATGGTGGTGTTGATTTGTGGGTTTGTGGATTGGGTGATGATGCCCATTTAGCCTTCAACGAACCAGGTTCCTCTCTTCGTTCTCATACAAGAGATAAAGAACTAACTTTTGAAACCCGTGTAGCTAATGCTAAATTCTTTAATGGGGACATTAATTTAGTTCCTACAAGAGCATTAACAGTAGGCATAGGGACTCTTTTGGAAGGAAGAGAAATCCTTGTATTAGTACAAGGGGCGAGTAAATCTCGAGCTTTGCAGCTTAGTATAGAAGAGGGGATAAATCATATTTATCCTGCTTCCGCTATGCAGCTTCATAAAAAAGCTACTTTTGTTGTTGATGAAGATGCTGTTGCTGATATAAGAGTAAGGACTTATAGATATCATAAAGAAGTTGAAGCTAAAAGTCTTCACCCTAAAATATTAGTCAAGGGACTTTATAAATCCTACTATGCCCTCATTAATGCCAAGGTATTTGATGGAGAAAAATTCCTTGACAATGCTGCGGTAATTATAGAAAATGATAGAATTAAATCTATAGAGTTAGAGTTATCACCAGATGATGTAATGACTAAGATCGATATGAAAGGAAAAATTATTGTTCCTGGTTATATAGATCTTCAAGTCAACGGTTGTGGGGGTGCTGATATTAATTATGATATATCCCTTGATGCTCTCCAAGTAATGTCCGATACTAATCTTAAACATGGGGTTACTAGTTATGCACCTACCTTCATCACGAATAGCGATGAAAAAATCCTAGAAGCTATAAATCTTATTTCTCATATAGAAAATAAAGATGTTTTAGGGATTATCTGTTGGCATTTTGAAGGGCCTTACCTTTCTAAAATGAAAAAAGGTATCCATGCTATAGAACATATTAGAAAACCTTCTCAAGAGATGTTAGACGCTATTATTAATGCTAAAATAGACAGGAAAATTGTTACCTTAGCACCAGAAGAAAACACAGCAGAAGACATCAAAAAATTAGCAGATGCTGGTGTTATTGTTTCTATGGGACATACTAATGGTACTCATGCTCAATTAAAAGAAAAAATTCCTCATGGAGTCGTGATGGCGACTCATTTATATAATGCTATGAGCCCTATGGACTCTAGAGAGCCTGGAGCGGTAGGTGCGGTATTAGATAGTGATAATATGTATGCTGGAATTATTGTGGATGGAATCCATATTAACTATGCTTCTGTCGATGTAGCTTATAAAACATTAGGCGATCATCTCTTTCTCGTTAGTGATGCAGCAGCACCAGCAGGTACAGACATAGAAGAATTTGAGTTTGGTGGACGTAAAATCTACCATAGAGATGGTAAATGTGTCGCAGCAGATGGCACTCTTGCTGGAGTAGCTGTACTTATGGACGTATGTGTTAGAAATATTGTAAATCATGTCAAAGTCCCCTTAGAAGATGCTTTTAGAATGGCATCTCTTTACCCTGCCCGTGCGATTAAAAAAGATGATGAATATGGTTATTTAAAAGAAGGCTATAAAGCTAATATTACTATCCTTGACCAAGAACTATACGTTCAAGGTGTAGTAGTTAATGGAGAATATATCTCTTATGAAGATCAAGAAATAAAAAAATAAAAAAAATCCAAGGAGTGGAAATGAGTATGCAAGTTATCAAAGGAATTTCAGCATGTCCAGGTGTTGTTTCAGGAAAGGCTTTTATCTTTGCTCAACCAGAAATTGTTATTAACGAAGAAAATATTGAGACTTCCGATGTAGAAAGAGAAATACAATTATTTATTGATGGAAGAGCACAAGCTAAACTACAGCTAGAAAAAATTCAAGCGATCACTTTGAAAAATATAGGTCCTAATGAAGCTGCTATTTTTGAAGGACATTTAGAAATTCTCCTTGACGAAGGGGTGGAAGATGAAATCAGAACCCTTATTAAAGATGAGCTTATGTATGCTGATAAAGCGGCTTATCTAGTAGGTGAGCAATACAGAGAAATGTTTGCTACTATGGAAGATGCTTACATGAGAGAAAGATCTGCTGATATGAAAGATATTTTCAGACGTTTACTTGCCAATATCTTAGGAATACATATTCCCCAGTTATCCGAAATAGAAGAGCCATCTGTTGTCATTGCTTTTGATTTGACACCCTCTGATACTGCACAAATGGACAAACAAAAAGTTTTAGGATTTGTTACAGCAGAAGGTGGAGCGACCTCCCATGTGGCAATTATGTCTCGTACCCTTGTAATTCCTGCTATTGTTGGAGCGAAAGGTGTTCTAAACCTTGTTCAAGATGGACAAGAAATAATCTTAGATGCTATTGCAGGGGATATTATTGTTGACCCAGATAAAGAACAAGAAAAAATATACAAAGCTAAATTAGAGGCTCACCAAAAAGAAGTAGCACGTTTAGCTTCTCTAAAAGAGTTACCAGCTGTCACCAAAGACGGAGTGCATATGGATCTTTGTGCTAATGTTGGTACAGATATAGACGCTAAACCAGCTTTAGATCAAGGTGCTAAAGGGGTAGGGCTTTATCGTAGTGAATTTCTCTACATGGATAGATCCAATTGGCCTTCAGAAGAAGAACAAACCATAGCTTATTCTAATGTAGTGCGTGCTTTTGATGGAGATCTTGTCATTATTCGTACTTTAGATATTGGAGGAGATAAGAGCTTAGATTATTTTGCTTTTCCTCACGAAGAAAATCCTTTCCTTGGTTGGAGAGCTTTAAGAGTATGTCTTGATAAAGTAGATATTTTTAAAACTCAATTACGTTCTATCCTTCGTTCTTCTGCTAGTGGAAAAGCGGGAATTATGTATCCTATGGTAATATCTGTAGAAGAAGTAATAAAAGCTAATGAAATTTTAGAAGAGTGTAAAAAAGAATTAACAGCAGAAGGGATTGCCTTTGACCCTAATATCCAAAAAGGAGTAATGATAGAAACACCTGCTGCAGCAATGATGGCTAATGAATTAGCAGATATTGTCGATTTCTTTAGTTATGGTACTAACGATCTTACCCAGTATACCTTAGCGGTAGATCGTGGTAATTCCCATATAGAAAAGTTATACGACTCTTTCCATCCAGCTGTCCTTAGACTTATGGCACAAGCTACGGCTGCTGCCAATGCTAAAGGAGTTTGGGTAGGCGTTTGTGGAGAATTAGGAGGTAATCATCTTGCCACGCTATTCCTTATGGGTATTGGAATAAAAGAGCTTAGTATGAGTGCTATTAGTATCCCTAAAGTAAAAGAAATAGTCCGTGCTACGACGATGACTGAGGCCAAAGAAATAGCCCAAAAAGTCTTAACGATAGGTTCTGGAGCAGAAATTAAAAAATTCCTTACAGAATCTGTAGAAAAAGTATTAAATAGATAAAAGATAAATACAACAAACAAGGAGAATGTTATGAAATGTATAGAAATCACTATCAAAAATGAAACAGGCTTGCACACAAGACCTGGAAACGAATTGGTAAAATTCGTAAAATCTTTAGAAGGTACCACTGTAGAAATTGAAAAAGGCGATAAAAAAATTCGCGCAGCTTCTCTTTTACAAATAATGTCTTTAGGCGTTAAAAAAGGTGATACCATTAAAATCCACATCGACGGTAAAGACGAAGATGGAGCAGCAAAAAAATTCGAAGAATTTTTTGCAAGTCTAAAAGACTAATAAACGCAATACCCTCTTCTTAATCGAAGGGGGTTATTTTGTTTTTAAAGATTTTTCTGCTATATTCTACTCACTTGATATTTTTATAGATTGTCCTAGCTATTTTACTAATAGTAAAATAAAGAAAGTGTCATTAATCTAATACACTTCAATAAATCCACCTAACTCAAATCCCCTCTAAACCTTGCCTTACCTATTCTTACTATTTAGTTTCTATTCTAATTTTATACTTATTTGAAATTTTCTTTAAATACAAAAAAACAGGCACTAAGACCTGTTTTTTGTTATCTGCAGATTGTACTTATTTTAATGAGAATAGTTGTGTGCCAAGGGTATCACTGCCATAGATATAGATAGGAGTGATACTGAAAAGCCTAGACTTTTGCAACAGTCCACTTACTCCAATATTTGTCTAACATATGATTTCGAATAATATAAGTTAATCCAATTCTCACCACTTCTTCGACGATAGTTGCCGCCCAAATTCCTGCAATACCAAATTCTGTATGATATAAGACCCAATAAGCCAAAATAACTCGTAAAGGAATGGCGACTAAACTCACATAGAGGCAGTAACGGGCATAACCCATACCATTTAGGGTGCTCATATTAATTCCTACTGATAAGGTGATGAGAGCTATACTAAGAATCCATAAATAATTATCTAAAGTAGTTTGGATAATTATTTGGTCATTAGAAAATAATCGTACAATAGGAAATCTGAGTATATAAAAAATTACCATGATAGTGATACCAGCTATCCATTTACTTCTTGTTACGGATCTCAGCGTTGCCACCATTCTGTCTTTTCGTTTTGCTCCAAATGCTCTACCTATGAGGGACATATTCGCAATATCAAATCCATATAAAAGTCGATAGCACATATCACTTAGTAAAAAACCTACATTAAAGAGAGCCCCACCTAAAGGAAATTTATTATTCATCATAGAAATAATTGTAGAAGTAGATAAACTCCAGATCATAATTTCTATGGTAATAGGCATTCCAAGCGACAGTCTTTCTTTAACATCCCCTTGTAGAGGGGTGATTTTATTTGTTTTAATATTAAGATAATTGTGTTTCCAAAAATAAACACTTAAAATTATTACAGCCACAAGCTCTGCCAATACAGTAGCAATAGCTGCTCCTTGAATCCCTAATTCTGGGATAGGGCCTAAGCCCCAGATAAAAATAGGGTCTAAAATAATATTGGTAGCACTTTGAGCAAGAGTCGCCCACATAATCATTCTTGTATTCCCCAAGGCTTCTAAAATAGAAGCAGGAGCTCCTATTCCAACAAATCTAAATAAATACACAAAGGATACGGTTCTAATGTAGATAATAGCGTTATCTGCAGGGATTCCTGTTAAATTCATCAATCTTGCTACTGTTGGACTCAGTATTTGCCAAAAAACAAAATAAGATAAAGAGAGAACGATCCCTAGTAAAAAAGTCATTTGAGCGACTTTAGTGGCGGAATTTTTATTTTTTGCCCCTATACGTTGTGCTATCATCACCGTAGTTGCTGAAGCAATACCGATCCAAAAAGATTCAAACATCCAAAAAGGAACAACGACAGAGGAGAGGGCAAGTAAACTATCGCTACTGTATTGACCAATATACATCGTATCAATAATTTGTTGTATATAAAGAGAAAGGGAGCGAAAACTAGCTGGGATTCCTATCGCTAATACGAGAGGGGTGATTTTACGGGTTAGCGTTTTATAATTGGGCATTTAAATATCCTTATGAAATAGTATAAACGCATTATAAAGGTATTGTCAAATAAAAAAAGTTTTTTATCATTATCCTTTGTTATTACATTAGATAACACTAAAAAATCCCCTAGATATACTAGAGGATTTTTAGAAAATAACTTAGCTTACTTGTTCATAAATTTATTCATTTCATTTTTGTAGATATCAGATTTAGTACCAAAAATAGCTTGTGTTCCATTTCCAGAAACAATAACTGCTTTTGCACCCAATTCTTTTAATTTATCTTGATTGACAAGAGCAGCATCTTTAACAGAAATTCTTAATCTTGTAATACAAGCGTCTGTTGTAGTAATATTATCAGCACCGCCATAAGCAAGAACGAGTACTTCGGCAATCTCATCAATATTTACACTTTGTACAGAATCAGTTAAGTCTTCTCCACGTCCTGGAGTTTGGATATTGAAAATTTTAATAGAAAAATAAAATACTACAAAATATAATACAGCCCATACGAGACCCAAAAGAATGAGCATATGTTGATTCTGTCCTAATCCATAAAGAAGAGAGAAATCGATGAGTCCGTGGGAAAAAGTCGTGCCATGACGAATATCCATAGGAGTTACGACAATATATGCTAAACATACTAAACCAGCATGGACTAGATAAAGTAAAGGAGCAATGAACATAAATGAGAATTCAATAGGTTCTGTAATCCCAGTTAAAAAAGATGTTAAGGCTGCTGAAATCATTAATCCCATTATAGCTTTGCGATTTTCAGGTTTTGCACTAAGACCCATGGCAATAGCAGCAGCAGGAAGTCCCCACATTTTGAATAAATAGGAGGGAGCTAAATTTCCAGCAGTAGGATCTCCTGAAAGATAACGAGGAATTTCACCTTTTACCAATTCAGCAGGAAGAGCAGTACCAGCAAGGACATCAGAAGCATTTTGAGCTAAATAAGCAATTTCATTTTGGACATTGACTAAATTAGCTTTATCAAAATTACCGATTTCAAAGAAGAAAGGAACGTTCCATACATGGTGTACGCCAAGAGGTACTAACAATCTTTCAATGAATCCATACATAGGGAAAGCGATATTTGGATTTTCATAAGCTGCCCAGTTTGAAAAGGACTGAATTACTCCTCCAATAGGACCCCAGATAAACACCATTACGAGCCCTAAAAGGAGACAAGATAGAGCATTTGCAATAAGGACAAATCTTTTTCCACCAAAAAATCCTAAAAACTCAGGTAATTGGACATTATAGGTTCTATTAAAAACAAAGGCAGACAATCCACCTACTAACAATCCTCCAAAGGCGCCCATATCAAGAGATTGAATATTCAAAATAGGTTTTGTAGCAATACCATTGATATTTGCGATAGCACCAACAGTACCTAAAAACACAACATAACCAACTAAGGTAGCTAGAGCTGCCGTGCCATCATTATTGGTAAAGGCGATAGCAGTTGCAATGGCAAATAATAAAGGAAGAACACTAAAGATAGTATCACCAGCTGTTCCCATAACACTAAAAATATTCTGTAATAGGGGTGATATTTCTGTTCCTTGTGCTGCAAGAGCTGCGGGAACACCAGCACCTATTCCTAATAAAAGACCAGCAACAGGTAATACCGCTACAGGCAACATTAACGCTTGACCTAGTTTTTGCATGATAGCAAATCCTGAACCATTTTTTGACATAATTTTCTCCTATGTATAGATATAATATAATTTATTGTTTATATAGTTTAACTGATTTATAGAGTTGATTCAATGTTTAGACAAATAAACTTCACCCTAAATAAATCTTTTGAACTTGAAAAAAAAATTAAATAATGTTAAAATAATAGCGATACTTATAGATAATTAATTAAATTCTATTATAATAAAGTAATAAGGAAGTAACAATGTATTTACATTTTCAACACCTCGTAGAGTCTTTTGAGTATAGAGAGGATAGTACTTACGCCAAAATGTTTGATGGAGAACGTTACGTGTCTACGAAATATATAGCTCTTTACAAGTCTGTTCTCTCTATTGCCACTTATCTCCAACAAAAAAAATCCCTCCAAAAAGGCGATAAAGTCGCTATTATGTCGGAAAATAGACCAGAGTGGATGATGATGTATTTTGGTATTGTATACAATGGTATTATAGCAGTACCTTTTGATGCTATGCTTTCTCCTGAAGAAATAAAAAATCTCATCAAAAGCTCTGGGGTGAAAATTATGGGAGTATCCCTAGGGATCTACGATAAACTTAAAATAGATCCTGAAATTATGGAGATTATCGAAGATTGGATCATCTTTGATTCTCATACCACTCTAAAAGAATCCAATCTCACTACCTTTAAACAAGTCTTCAAATACAGAGGAGAGCTCCAAAAAAATGAACTAAAAAGAAGTGATGTAGCTTCTCTTATTTATACCTCTGGGACTACAGGAGCGCCTAAGGCTGTAATGCTTTCTAATGGTAATTTAATGCAACAAACCAACAATCTTTGGTTAGCTGCTCGAGTAACAGAAAAAGACATTGTTCTCAGTGTTCTTCCTTTACACCATACCTTCCAATTTTCTATTGAGCTTACCGTAATAGGGGTAGGGGGAAGTATGACTTATGCAGATTCAATTAAACCTACTCGGCTTATAGATGCTATAAAATCTACAGAAGTCACTCTTATGATAGGAATCCCCGCACTATATGCTAAAATTTTAGAAGGTATCCACAGAAACCTTAATACCCTAAAACCCCCCATAAAACAAATTGTTCAAGTATTACTAAAAATATCAGAATTAGGATATATGATAACAGGACAACGTTATGTAGGGGAAAAACTATTTGCTTTTCTTAGAAAAAAAGCAGGACTGGGATCTGTACGTTTTATGATTTCTGGAGCAGCCCCTTTATCACAGGCTGTTTCTACAGGCTATGCTATTTTAGGTTTCAATCTATCTAATGGCTATGGTCTCACCGAAGCGTCCCCTGTAATTTCTGTAGGGCACCCCAATGGGAATATAGATAACAAATCCGCAGGACACGCCATTCCTCATTTGCAGTGGAAAATTTTAGATGCTAATCTCGAAGGAGTAGGGGAAATAGGGGTTAAGGGTGATTCTATTATGCTAGGTTATTACGAAAACCCCGAAGCCACCCAAGCCGTAATGACCCATGATGGTTGGCTTAAAACAGGCGATATGGGCTATATTGGGACTCGTTGGGGAAGAGAGCTTCTTTATATTACAGGACGTTATAAAAATATTATTGTTACAGGGGGAGGCAAGAACGTTTACCCAGAAGAAGTTGAAGAATTTGTTAACGACCACCCTTATGTTTTAGAATCTATTGTTGTAGGCGTTACCTCTTCTGATAAAGATTTGAGTGAGACCCCTTGTGCTTTAATTGTCTTAGACATTTTAAAACTAGAAGAATTAGGGATTGAATCAGAAGACCCCAAAATCAAAAGCGATATAGATGCCCATGTTAGAGCCGTAAACTCTAAACTCCAAACCTACCAAAAAATCCGTGGTTATGAGATTAGAACGGAAGAACTACATAAAAACTCTACTCGTAAAATTAAGCGTTTTGAGTATAAAGGAAGTTATTATCGTTATCTTCTCAAAGATAGCTTCATCCAAAATAAATAATCATATAATAATCAATAAATCTAAAAAAAACACCTCCGTAATAGAGGTGTTTTTTGTATATTGTATAATAGATAGCTATTTTGATTCTTATAAGGCGAGGGGGTTCTTTAGAAAACAACGAGAGAACATAGAGAACGACATTGTTTTCTTATGCAAACCCCCTATGAAAAGGGGCACCTCAAAATTAGAGATAGCTTTTTCTATATAAGCTATCGTTGTGTGTGCTCTTTTTGCTAACTCTGGGTTACTCTCTCTTGCCTCTGTGATTAATCCTTGTACTGTATCCCAGTCTTTTGAGAGATGTTTTTTATGCTGTTCTTTTTTAAGTCTTTTTTTCCATTTGATATAGAGTTTTCTCATATGGCAATAAGCAGTTTTATTTTTTTCATGTTGCTCTTGATACTTATCATATAATCCTTTTTCTAAATCTTCTATAAGAGCTAATGTAAATATATTATACAGTAAATCTCTATCTAAATAGGATTTTTGCTCGTTAAGAGCAATATCTTCCCAAAAATTTAATATGTTAGCTGATATGTCTGTGTACTCAGATGAAAAAGCACTTAAATCATTATTCCATTTTTCAACCGTTTCATTTTTTATATCTCTATAATTTTTCAATGTTTTTCCCAATTCTTGACACTGTTCTAGTTCCCAGTGTTTCATCTTACGATGAGCAATAGTCAAACCCCAAAATGAAATACAAGCTGTTACACTTCCTGCTATACTTATATCATTTAAGCTAGTGTTAGATAATAAATATCGTACAAAAAACATAGCTCCTAGTACGACGACGACACCAATAAAAAAGCCTTTTTTATTCATATTTTTCTCCTCCCTAAGTCCTATTTCATCATACCATAAAACAATTAAAAATACTATAAAACAAAAAGAGAATTTTGAAGTATTCCTTTCTTTAGGGGGGATCTGTCGATATCCCCCCTATAACCCCCAATCGACTTAAGGGGGAACGTTAATATTTACAGTGAGATTAAATTGTTTCAAATCCTATTTGGGAAAACTGTAAAAGTCAAAAGTGTCGACAGATAAACTGTCTCGCTTTTGTCTAACTCTTCCCCCTAAGAACCCCCTGCGAAGCATGAGATAGAATGATTTGACAAAAACGAAATAACTCAAAAAACACCACCCTAATAATAAGGTGGTGTTTTTTGTATTATAATCAATAAGAGATAATCAAAAAATATGTTTTAATGAGAAAGTATAGCAATTTTTTTGATTTACGCTTTATTTTTTCTCATATCAAAGGCAATAGCGACAATAATTATCACCCCTTTGATAATTTGTTGTAAGTAAGGAGAAACCCCAAGGATAACAAGTCCATTACTCAGCACCTCAAAAATCAATACCCCTGTAATTATCCCACTAACTCGACCAATACCACCCGTAGTAGAGACTCCCCCTATGGTACAAGCGGCGATAGCATCTAACTCATACATGTTTGCGTAATTGTTGGTAGCTCCTCCTGTACGGGCGGCTAATAATAATCCTGCTAATCCATAAAGAGCGCCAGCGATAGCATATGTTTTAATGAGGGTAAAATTGATGTTGATCCCTGATACTAAGGTAGCAGTAGGATTTCCCCCAATAGCATAAATATACTTACCTAATATTGTTTTATCTAAAAGGAACCATATTATAAAAACAATACCACCAGCAAATAAAATCAAATTAGGGATAGATAGGGTGGATCCTGTACCTAAACCAATAAAATCTTGTCTTAGACCACCTATAGGTTTAGCATCTGTATAAATAGAGGCTAAACCATACACTATAATCATCATTCCTAATGTCGCAATAAAAGGAGGAATTTTAAAAGTAGTAATAATAAGCCCATTCATCATTCCTATAAAAGTACCTACCGCCAATACAGCAATAAAAGGCATAATTAAAGGAAGCAAAGGAAGATTAGGGAACATTTTGTCGGCATAATCTGCATTTTGCATTAAGGAGGCAGCAATACAAGCTGTTAGTCCTACAATACGTCCAGAAGACAAATCCGTACCTCTTGTAATGAGAATACACCCGACTCCAAGAGCTATAATAGCTCTCACAGAAGATATTCTTAAAATGTTGAGAAGATTTGGTAAAGTTAAAAAAGAAGGTTTAATAAGTCCTATACTAATAACTAATAGTAATAAGACCAAATAGATTCCTCCATTTTGAAAAATAGTATAAAATTTATTTGTTGCAGCTTTATTCATGTTACACCCCTATAAAAACTCTGTCGCTAAACTCATGATTTTTTCTTGTTGGAACTCTTCAGGATTGAGAATACCACTTAAATACCCATTACTCATAACCATAATTCTATCGGAAATACCAATTAATTCTGGCATCTCAGAAGAAATCATAATAATTGCTTTTCCAGCACTGGCTAATTCATAAATAAGTTGATAAACTTCAAATTTCGCCCCTACATCAATTCCTCTTGTAGGCTCATCTAATATTAAAATATCAGGCTCTGTGAGTAACCAACGAGCAATGAGAGCCTTTTGTTGATTCCCACCTGATAAAGTACCTATCGCAGTTTGGATAGAGGCTGTTTTAATATTTAGTTTTTTCACATACTCTTGAGCAATACCATTATTTTGTGCTTGATTCGTAATATAATTAAATTTAGCAAACTTTGGATAAGAAGCTAATAGTATATTATTAGTTACGGGCAAACACCCTACAATACCACTAGTCCGTCTATCTTCTGTTAATAATGCTATTTTAGCTATTTTAGCTTCGATAGGAGAACGAAGAGATGTTTTTTTCCCATGAATAAACACTTCACCTTCTACAGGTCTGAGACCAAAAATACTTTCCATTAATTCTGTTCGCTGAGCCCCTACAAGACCACCCACGCCTAGTATTTCGCCTTTTTTAAGTTCAAAATTAATCCCTTTAAAAGAATTAGGCAAGAGAGAAGTGAAGTTTTTCACTTCCATGATTACTTCTGGACTAGGTGTATATGTTTTTTCAGGGAATCGATTGTCTAATTTTCTCCCGACCATATTAGCGATAATTTCTTCAATAGAGAGATCTTCCGTATTCCATTGACCTATATATTTGCCATCTCTCAAAATAGTTATTTTATCACATATTTCTTTAATCTCTTCCATCTTATGAGATACATATACGATAGAAACACCAAAATTTTTTAATTTTTTAATAATATTAAATAGATGGATAACTTCATTATCTGTCAAAGAAGAAGTCGGTTCATCCATAAAGATAATTTTTGCCTTACTAGAAACAGCTTTGGCAATTTCTAACATTTGAACTTGAGAAACAGAGAGCTCAAAAACCTTTTTTTTGGGATCAATATCTATATTCAGTGATTCAAATAATTTTTTTGTTTCTTGGTAGAGTGTTTGATGATCTACTAAAAAAGGAAATTTAACAGTAGGATATCGTCCTAACCATATATTTTCTCCAACAGTCATATGAGGAATAGGATGCAATTCTTGGTGTATCATTGCTATCCCATGTTCCATAGCTTCTTTACTATTTTTAATGGATATTTTTGAGCCATCAATAAAGATTTCTCCAGAAGAAGGTTGCTCAATTCCAAATAAGCATTTCATTAAGGTAGATTTTCCAGCCCCATTTTCACCTACTAAGGCATGGACTTCCCCTATACCTAATTGAAGATTAACCCCATCTAGTGCTTTGACTCCTGGGAATGATTTATGTATATCTTTAACTTCTAAACATAGAACGTCAGTCATTAGAGCTCCTCCCCCATAAGATTTTTCCGAATAAACAACAAATACCTAGTAATATACTAGGTATTTGTTTGTTTTACTAATAACTTTATAATGTTATTTTTTCATGAAATCTTTGTAATTATCTTGAGTAACAGGAACATAAGGAATCCATACATATTTAGTATCTGTAAATGTATGAGGTAAAGAACTTAAGTCAGGGGTCTCTTTTTGTAATTCTGTTAAGATATCTAAAACAGCAGAACCTTGCCCTACACTGTCATTTAACACAGTAGCATAAAGGAATCCTTCTTTCAAAGAGTCTATAGCAGGAGCAGAAGCATCCACACCTAGAACAGGCATCATTTTATCGCCTTGAAAGTAGTTTTGAGCTTTAAGGGCTTCGATAGCACCTAATGCCATATCATCATTATTAGCTAAAACAGCTTCAATGTCATCTCCATAAGCAGAAAGCCATGCAGCCATTTTTTCTTGACCATTGACTCTTTGCCACATACCTGTATCAGTTGCAAGTTGTTGTACGGAAAGTCCAGCGTTTTTTAGAGCTTTTACGGAATGTTCTGTTCTTAAGATAGCATCTTGGTGTCCAGGTTCTCCTGTAAGCATGACATATTGTAATATACCATCACCATTTTTATCAGCTTTGGGGTTTTCTTTGAAATATTTTGCTAAAATTTCCCCTTGAATACGTCCAGATTCTTCTGCTTTTGCGCCTACATAGTAGAGTTTATCCCAAGAATTCATATCTTTAGCTGTTGGTTCTCTATTGAAAAATACAATAGGGATATCAGCTTCTTTTGCTTTGCCGATAATAACAGATGCGGCAGTACGATCTACCATATTAACACCTAATCCATCATATCCTTCTACAATGAAAGTATCAATAGAGTCATTTTGAGTAGGCTGTTGACTTTGACCATCAGCGAAATTTAAAAATGCCTTATCTTTGTTGTGATCTTCCATAGCACTTCTTACACTAGAAATAAAGGTATCGTCAAACTTATACAAAGTAATTCCGAATTTGTCTTTACCCTCTGTGTCTGCACCACAAGCTGATAATGCTGCCACAAAAATAAGTAAGCTTCCTATTCTTTTCATAAAAGTCTCCTAAAACAATATTATTACTTTAATTATGGCTTGTTTACATTTTTTGTCAAGGAATATTTTATTCTAAAACTCGCTATGTTCATTTCATTTTATTATAGCTAGTTAAGGGATTTGTCCTACAATTTAATTGTAGTATTGATTTTTTCTTATAATAAACTATAATATATGTATTATTCTCTCGTTAATTAATAGGTAATAAATAGTTTGTATGCTTTGCTATTATGATAATAATCAAGAAGATACAAATAAAGGAGTCATCTATGGGCATTGATTTTTCTACGATAAAAGAGCGATTGCTACAAGAGTTTGAAACAGTCTTCAATCATAAAAATAATTTATCTTTTACTTTTGCCCCAGGTCGTGTGAATATTATAGGAGAACATACAGACTACAACGGAGGGAATGTTTTCCCTGTAGCGATTGATATAGGTTCTTTTTTAGTACTTTCTCCCAGATCAGATAAGCAAGTGAGAGCTTATTCTATGAATTTCCCAGAAGAAGGCATTTGCACTTTATCCATTGATGCTAAAGAAGACGCTTCAGGATGGGCTAAATATCTTGTTGGTATTATTAGAGCTTTTCAGGTCGAAAAAAATATTCATTTTGAGCATGGTTTTGATATTCTCCTTTTTGGAAATATTCCAGATGGGGCAGGATTATCTTCTTCGGCATCCGTATGCGTTTCTCTCGCTTATGCTTTTGATAGTTTATTTCATTGTCAATTAGATAAAATAGAGCTTGTTAAAATAGCTCAAAAAGCAGAGCATCTTGTGGGTGTAAACTGTGGTATTATGGATCAATTCGCTTCTGCTATGGGAAAAAAAGATCATGGGATTTTATTAGATTGTAATACTTTGGACTATACCTATGTGCCTTTAAATCTTGGAAAATATACCTTAGTGATTATGGATTCTAAAAAACAACGTCAGCTCCAAGACTCCAAATATAACGAAAGAAGAGCAGAGTGCGAAAAAGCAGTAGAATATTTACAAAAAGAAATTGCTATTAAAACCCTAGGAGAATTAACAGAAGAACAATTTGAACAGTATAAACACAATATCCCAGATCCTATTCTGCTAAAAAGAGCCAAACATGCTGTTACCGAAAATCAACGCACCCTAAAAGCCTTAGCATGCCTTGAAAAAAATGATATTGAACATCTAGGAATACTACTCAACGAATCTCATTATTCTTTAAGGGATGATTACGAAGTAACGGGTATGGAGCTAGATTCTCTTACAGATATTGCTCGAAATTATACAGGAGTTTTAGGATCAAGAATGACAGGAGCTGGTTTTGGTGGCTGTTGTATTGCCCTTGTGCCCTCTGATACTGTAGAGGATTTTATTACTCATGTACAAAAAAATTATCATCTTAACGCAGAATTTTACCAAGTAATGGTAGAAGACGGCGTTCGACATTTTTAACTTAGGATCAAATATGTTACAAGAAATTATCCAATATGGAATCGACAAAAATCTTATTACAGAAAGAGACAGAGATTATATCGCCAATCAATTAGCAGGTATCTTACAAGTACCAGTAGATAGTGATAAAATAGCAGAAGCTACTATTGATAATATTGATGATCTTCTCTATCCTTTATTACAAGAAGCTCATAAAAAAGGCATGCTGACATCCCTTCATCCTGATTTTGCTGATTTATTAGATTCTCATATCATGGGCGTTTTTTGTGATAAACCCAGTGCTATCCAAAATCATTTCGACCATTTATATGCTATCTCCCCTAAACAAGCGACGGATTGGTTTTATCAATATAATATAGATGTTAACTATATTAGAATGAACAGAATTAACAAAAATATACAATGGAAACATTCTTCCCCATACGGTGATTTAGAAATCACTATTAATTTATCCAAACCAGAAAAAGATCCTCTAGCTATTGCAGCACAAAAAAACAATCAAAGCACCAATTACCCTTTATGTGTCCTATGTAAAGAAAATGAAGGTTTTTTTGGGCATATTTCCCATCCAGCACGACAAAATCTACGCTTGATTTCCTTGACTCTAAACGATAAACCTTGGTATTTCCAATATTCCCCTTATATTTACTACAATCATCATAGTATAGTTCTCTCCGAACAACATGAAAATATGCTTATCAATAAAGATACTTTCAAAAATCTATGTGCATTTTTAGATCTATTTCCCCATTATTTTATTGGTTCTAATGCTGACCTCCCCATTGTGGGAGGATCTATTCTATCTCATAATCACTACCAAGCTGGAGCTCATATATTCCCTATTAATCATGCTAAAATCCTTAAAAGTTATCACAGTAAAGATGAGGGTATTAAATTTTCTCTTTTAAAATGGCCCTTAAATGTGATAAGATTATCCTCAAAAAATTCAGGTCTTATTATTAAGAGTGCCGTATCACTCTCGAATTTTTGGGAAAATTATAATAATGCCCCTCTAAACATATTTTCTCATACGGGTGGAGTAAGGCATAATACCATTACTCCTATTGCTCGTAAAAATGGAGATTATTACGAGTTGGATTTGACCCTTCGAAATAATTTCACCACCTCAGAACACCCTTTAGGACTATATCACCCTCATCAAGAGTATCACCATATAAAAAAAGAAAACATTGGTTTAATAGAAGTCATGGGATTAGCGATTTTACCGGGGCGTTTAGAAAATGAAATAAAACTCATGGAAGAGTATTTGTTAAAGGGCACCAGTGCTCCAGAGCTTGATACTCATCTACCATGGCTCGACCTACTAAAAACACAAAACACAATAACAGCCGAAAATATTCAAAGCATATTAAGAGAAGAAATAGGAAAAGTATTTTCTAGAGTGTTGGAAGATTGTGGAGTATTCAAATCATTTGAAGACTTTGATTTATTTTTTCAAGAATGGAAAGAGGGGTAAATATGATTAAAGATACTTTTGGAACTACTAAAAACCAAGAAACAATACACAAATACACCTTGAAAAATGATTTTTTGAGCGTATCTATCCTAAATTGTGGGTGTATTATTCAAGAAATTTTAATGTCCGATTCACTAGGTATTATTGATAATATTGTTTTAGGCTATGATAATATTGAAAATTATGAAGAAAATCTCCCTCATTTTGGGGCAGTGATAGGAAGAACGGCAGGACGAATTGAAGACGGTATATTCACTCTTGATGATAAAAAATATCAATTACACACCAATCCCTCAGGGACTCATCTCCACGGAGGCAGAGAAGGTTTAGATAAAAAAATATGGAAAGAAGAAAAATTCACAGATACAAGGCTTGTTTTATCTTATATTTCTGAAGATTTAGAAGAAAACTACCCAGGTATTGTAAAATTTGTGCTAACATACCACCTAGAAAACAACCAATTACACTGGTCTGTGAACGCCAAAACCAATAAAAAAACGATTATTAATTTGACGAATCACAGCTATTTTAATTTATCAGGCTTAAAAAATTCAGGCATAAGTCAAGAGCTTATGATAGCTAGTGATTATTTCTTTGAATTAAAAGAATCTTTAATCCCCACAGGCGTACTTTTACCCGTGACTAATACCCCTTTTGATTTCCGTATTAGTAAAGCTATTAAAAAAGACATCCATCAATCAAATGAACAGCTTCGTATAGGTGGAGGCTATGACCATCCCTTTTTATTGGATGCCAAATCTCCCACCCCTATAATCTTAAAAGACCCCAATTCAGGTAGGAAATTAGAAATAAAAACGGATCAATCCACCTGTGTTTTTTATTCAGGTAATTTTTTAGACGAAAAAGTGGGAATAGTCAACGCTCAAAAAATCGGTGAAAAACATTTAGGGATTTGTCTCGAAACTCAAAATCCCCCCAATGCCATTAACATGGAAGACTATAAAAATTATGTAATCATTTCTCCCGAAGAAGAGTATATTCAAAAAAATACATGGATTTTTTCTTGTGAGAAATCTTAAATCATTTGATAAAGATAATAATTAATTAAAAAAACACCTCCCTGTAATAGAGGTGTTTTTTTATATAGATTTTTTAATAATATTTTTATAAATAACCCACAGGGTGCAAGCTAACGAGCTAGTATAACTATCAATAATTATTTTCAGAAATTTTCTAAAAATAAAGAGATTTTAGAAGTGTCCATTTTTATAGGGGGGATCTGTCGATATCCCCTCTCGCGAAGCACCCCCGATCGACTTAGGGGGGATGTTAATATTTACAGTTTTCCCAAATAGTATTGTTTCAAATCCTATTTGGGAAAACTGTAAAAGTCCAAAGTGACTGTCTCGCTAGCTTTGCACCCTGTGGGTAAGAACCCCCGTAGCATAAAATAATTAAAAATACGATATAACTATTGACAAAAAAACATACTATGTTATACTAATAATGCAATAAAATTCAAAGATTAGAAATAATCTTATCCTATCTCATGCTTTGAAATAAAAGTAGAGGATTGTTGTATACAATTCTTTTTTTGTTTTAAAGTGTGCTGATAGTAAGACCATGTGTTTCTCGTATCATGGCTTTTGTACTAGACATTTGTTTTAATACTTCGCACTGAAGTATATTTATTATAATTGCTCATAGCAGTTTGTAAATTTTCGGTGCGAAGTATTAGATAGAGATATTTAAGACTGGTCTTTGAATTTTATTGCAATACAAACTCTATGAGCTTTTTTGTATTGTCAACAGAACAAAAAATAACTCATAGTAGATTGTGAGATTTTTTTATTTAAAGTAGATAGGCAGATCATGGATATGTGGGATGGAATTGGGAAGTCTGTCTATCTACTTATTTTTTTTATATATAACTATCAATAATTATTTTATTAGGACATCTCTTATACTTCGCTTTCGCTACTGATGCAAGGGGGTTCTTAGGGGGATTTTTAGAAATAACCCACAGGGTGCAAGCTAACGAGCTAGTATAACTAGCGAGATTTAGTTCTTATGCAGTTATTAAAGTGTTCTACATTCTAAAAAATATCTTACTGCATATCTTGAAAATCCCCTTAAGTGCAAGGGGGGTTATAGGGGGTTTTTGCAAGCAAACCCCCTATGAAAAGGGGTACCTCAAAACTATTTTTTGTATATAGATAGCTATTGTTAAATTTATTATTCTATAGTATAATGTTTTTAAGTAGATAATTAAATAAAAATACTATGGGGTTTTTCTATTAAATTTATTAAAAAACTATTTTCTTGGGATAATTTATTCTACATATTTTATGTGGGGTTGTATTGTCGAAATAATTTTAAATATAAATAGTTACCCTCTAGATGAAGCAACTGTTCTTTTCAGAGAAGAGAGTCCGTTGAGATTTCATCTTGAAATACTATTAATAGCGGTTCGCCCGTTCCCGTATTATCTTTTCATAATTGGGTGTATATATTGTTTAAATACTATGTATGAAAATTATAGATAGCTATTGTTAAAATTATTTGTAGAAAATCTATAAAACAAAAACCCCCACTAAAATCAGTGAGGGCTTTATTATATAAAATATATAAAATTTATAGAAAACTATTTTGGATAAGCCTCTAAAAGAGTAGCATTCCCTTGAAGAGTAATCGCTAGATTAGCAGGGAGTAAAAGCCCATCACCCTTTTTAAGACTTAGCGTCGTATCTGAGGACTGGAGAGTAAGCTCCCCTTCTAAAATGGAGTATAACTTCATGCTAGGATGAGCTTCTCTTTTTATGGTATCTTTAAGGATTAATTTATTCAAAGTAAAATATTCCCAATCCAACAATTCCACCTCAGGAGAGTTTTTACCCCCAAAATGTCTCACATCTGCTTTCGCATTGAAATCAATAACATCGGCTGATTTGGCAATATGAAGAGGACGTTTGACACCATTTTCCAAACGATCAAAATCATAGATACGGTAGGTAATATCGGAGTTTTGTTGAAGTTCACAGATGAGGATAGAACCCTCTAAACTAGCATGTACCATACCGGGTTTAATAACCACCAAATCCCCTTCTTTCACAGATATCTCTTCGAATAAATCGGTAAAATCATTCTTATTAGCTTTTTTGGTGTACTCTTCACGGCTCACACCTTCTTTCATACCCATGACAAGTTTTGCGTCATCACTAGTAGAAATAACATACCAGCATTCAGCCTTCCCAAAGGATTTCTCTATAGGAATAGAGTAAAGATCATCAGGGTGTACTTGTATAGATAGTTTATCATTAATATCGAGAAATTTCAATAAGAGAGGAAACATCCCTTCGTACTTTTGAAAGATTTCTTTTCCTAAAATCCCTTCTCCATGTTCTTTTAACAATTCAGGAATCGTTAGCCCTTGGAATGTCCCATTGAGTACGGTACCTAGTCCATTAGGATGAGCAGAGGCTTCCCAGCTTTCTCCATATAAATCTTCTGTGGGTAGATTTTTATCTAAGATATTTTTGAGAGCACGTCCTCCCCAGACTTTTTCTTTGAATACGGAAGAAAATTGCATAGGATAATAAGTCATATTATTAGCTCCTTAATTTATTATAATATTATACTATGGATAAGGGTCTTTGTCTAGTAGCCCTTTTATGATATTGACAAAATCAAAGAAATCATAGTACAATGAATCATATTAAGGAAGATATTATGAAAATAAGAGAAGTTTTTACCTGTCCTGTAGAATTAATAATAGATATGATTTCTGGGAAATGGAAGACGATTATTTTATGGAGGCTTCGTTTAGGGACACAGCGTTATACGGAGCTTTATAGAGATATCAAGGGCATTAATGAAAAAATGTTTATAGAGCATATTACGGAATTGGCAGATTGTGGCTTTGTCTCTAGAGCGTCCAATAATAGCTATCCTCCTGTTGTTACCTATACCTTGACTCCTCTCGGAGAGGATATTCTTAGAGGTTTAGAAATATTCCAAAAAGTAGGACAAGAGTTATTAGCCCAAGGAACATATTTCAAAAATGAAGTTGATAAAGAAGCCTAGTTTTTTTGTTTTAGGGAAGGGATTAAATTACCCCCATAAACGGTTTTAAGGCATCACTTATTTAGAGTTTTGCTATTGTTGTATAAAATATATTAAAAAAGACTTGTTCAATCGAGTCTTTTTTATTTATTGTACCATAAGCAATTAAAAATTAATAGTCACATAAAGTATAAAGAATTGATAAAAATGAAACATGGGTTATAATAAGTATAGTATATAAATAATTTTTGCATTTATATGCATTATTTATAATAAATAGAACAATAAAAATTATTGAGGAGAACAAGATGTATATTTTAGCAATAGACCAAGGTACTACCAGTTCAAGAGTCATCGTTTTCGATAAAGACCAAAATATGGTTAGTGTAGCGCAAAAAGAATTTACTCAAATTTACCCCCAAGAAGGCTGGGTAGAGCATGACCCTAACGAAATATGGGCTACTCAATACGGAGTCCTTTTAGAAGCTTTAGGTAAAGCTAATATAGACCCTAAAGATATTAAAGGGGTAGGGATTACCAACCAAAGAGAAACCACCGTTGTTTGGGATAAAAATACAGGCGAGCCTGTGTATAATGCTATTGTATGGCAATGTAGACGTACAGCAGATATATGCGAAAAACTAAAAGAAAAAGGACTAGCGGACTATGTTCAAAAAACTACAGGACTAGTTTTAGATGCTTATTTCTCAGGTACTAAAATTAAATGGATTCTTGATAATGTAGAAGGTGCTAGAGCTAGAGCAGAAAAAGGCGATCTTTTATTTGGTACTATTGATACATGGCTTATTTGGAAATTAACAGGTGGTAAAGTATTTGTTACTGATAAAACTAATGCTTCCCGTACCATGATTTATAATATTCACACCCTAGAATGGGATGAAAAAATGCTTAAAGAGCTTAATATCCCTCGTTCTATGTTAGCTGATGTAAGAGATAGTTCTGAAATTTATGGACATTTCCAAGTTCCTAATAGTGATGTTAATATTCCTATTGCAGGTATTGCTGGTGACCAACAATCTGCTCTCTTCGGACAAACTTGTTTCAACGCTGGAGAAGCTAAAAATACCTATGGAACAGGTTGTTTCATGCTTATGAACACTGGAGAAAAACCTATTGCCTCCCAAAATGGACTTCTTACTACTATTGGTATAGGAATAAATGGAAAAACAGAATATGCTTTAGAAGGTAGTATTTTTGTTGCTGGGGCAAGTATTCAATGGCTCAGAGACGAAATGAAATTTATTGATAAAGCAGAAGACAGTGAATATTTTGCTAGTAAAGTAGAAAATACTGGTGGTGTTTATGTAGTTCCTGCCTTCGTAGGTTTGGGCGCTCCTCACTGGGATATGTATGCTCGTGGTACTATTATAGGACTAACAAGAGGTTCTGGTAGAAATCATATTATTAGAGCTACTCTAGAATCTATTGCCTACCAAACCAAAGACGTATTAGAAGTAATGCAAGTTGATTCTGGTATCCAAATGAAAGCTTTGAGAGCTGACGGTGGAGCTGCTGCTAATAAATTCCTTATGCAATTCCAAGCTGATATTTTAGGTGTTCCTGTACAAGTGCCTACCAATAAAGAAACTACAGCCCTAGGTGCTGCTTTCTTAGCTGGTTTAGCCACAGGAGTATGGAAAAGTAGAGATGAAATTAAAGCTTCTTGGAAAATTGCAAATTCCTTTGACTGTAAAATGAAAAGTGACGAACAAAAACGCTTACATCTTGGTTGGTTAAGAGCTACCCAAAGAGCACTTAAATGGATAGAAGAATAGAAGAATAAAAAATCAAAATACCCCCCTCATATTTTGAGGGGGGTATTTTTAGATAACTTGACATAGAGAAGATAAAAGGGTATCATATATATAAATAAATTAACGTAGAGAGGATTATGATTTTATCTTTTTTAGCCTTGCTTCCTATTTTAGTGCTAATTGTTTTATTAACAATATTTAAAAAGCCTGCGATAGTGGTAGCTCCTGTGACTTTAAGTATCACAGTGATATTAGCCCTGTTTTTGTGGAATATGGATAGCCATCTTTTGGGTTTAGCTGCCTTAGAAGGGGCGATTTATGGTTTATGGCCTATAGGGATTATTATTTTTGGTTCTATTAGCTTATCCAATCTCATGCTTGAGACAGGATCGGTTAAAAAAATAGAAGGATTAGTTGGATCTGTATCTAGTGATATCCGTATTATGGTAGTATTGGTAGCTTGGGGATTAGAAAGTTTTTTAGAAGCCATAGCTGGTTTCGGTTCTGGTCTAGCTTTACCGATTTCTATTCTTACCGTAATGGGTGTAAGCCCCTTAAAGGCTGGGATTGTTGCTTTACTAGCCAATAGTGTTCCTACCACTTATGGTGGAGTAGGAATAGGTTTAACAGCATTAGTTGATGCCTCTAGTCAGCCTCTAGATTTGATTGCGAAATATGTTTCTTGGCAGTTGTTTATACCCTCTCTTATGATGCCTTTTATTATTGTAAGGGTGATAGCGGGCTCTTGGAAAAAAACAAGAGAAATTTTTTGGGTACCTTTGTGTGCTGGATTGGGACAAGGTTTAGGCTTGATGCTCCCTATTAATAGTGTTGCTATGATAGCATTATTGTCTGGGATGATGAATCTAGGAGGCGGTATTGGGGCAGTATATTTTTTCTATCCTCATCTAAGATCTAATCAAAAAATAAATTGGAAAGAAGCGTGGAATACTTTATTACCATTTACGATAGCTATTTCATTAATTTTAATAACAGGACCTTTAGTGCCTTTTATAAATTCTCTATTGAGCAATGCGGTTACTAAAATAACCATTTTTCCAGAAGGGAAGCCTCTCGTTTTTCGATGGTTTATGGATGCAGGGGTGTTTCTCTTGCTAGCCGGGGTGATAGGAGCTTATTTCCAAGGTTTAAAAGTTCCCCAAATTATACAAAATTTAAAAAAAACAAGCTTACAATTAAAAAACACCTTAATAATTTTAGTATCGATTCTTGCTATGGCTAAGATAATGACTTATAGTGGCATGATAGATTCCTTATCTCAAGGGATTGCTTATTCTGTGGGAGAGTTTTATCCTTTAATATCCCCAATTTTAGGGGCTATAGGGACGCTTGTTACAGGAAGTGTAGCATCATCTGGTATCTTAATGGGTGCCCTTCAAGCCGAAATGGGTGTTCTTTTAAATATTTCCCCCTCTTGGTTGGTGGCGCTTAATGCTTCTGGAGCATCGGGAGCTAAGATGTTGGCACCTCATAGTGTGGCTATTGTATTGGCAGCATTGGGCTCTTCAGAGGAAGAAGGCAATATCATAAGATTTATATCAAAGATGCTTATGTTATACCTTTTTATACTGATGATTGTTTCATGGGTTGGTGTTAAATTTATGTAGCGTAAATTTATTTAGTTACTTAATTATATGATATTTATAGAGTAAAATATGGAGGTGGAAGTTTTTATGCATAATGAAAAATATGAAGTCAAAATATATGAAGATTTAATTGAATCTCTCTATTATAATGAAAGACAGGATGTTGTTGATACCACTAAAGATATAACTAGTATTTCTGCTAGATATATGGTAACCAATGTTTTATATAAATGGGATATATTATATTATACAGGCTTTGCTATTTTTGTAGCTATAGGGACTTTTCTAATCTTAATAGTGTCCAATATTTTTCCCTATGAATATAATGATTATCAGTTTACTCCCAATTATTATATTGTAGAGATAGAAAAAAGAGATTATATAGACTCAGAAGAAAAACTAAAAGCTATTATTAACGATCCTAGAATAGATAAAGAAATTCTCCCAGAAATAGGGGGATTGGTAGCTAAAGATGAGCAAGGTTTTTATACTATTTCCAAGTCTGAAGTGAAGTATGTGTACTATATCCACCATTTAAATAGTGTTCCTAACTATGACTATAAAAAAAATTATAAGTTTATTCCCAATGTAGTAACAGAATTTAAAACTCCTGTTTTAGCTCAAAAAATTGAAACCCAAAAACAGCTAAAAGAATTACAAAATAGTAAAAATATTTTTATCCACAAAAAATACAGACTAAGCGAAGGATCTTTTATTTGGCAAAAAAATGGCAATACCTACTCTGTTTCGCATTCTAAAGATGTCTCTCAAGAACACCTTGTAAATCCAGAGTTAAATAATATTATATCTGCTTG
>CAMQVI010000013.1 GCA_947038195.1 uncultured Brevinema sp. | reverse complement strand
GTTAACAGCTATTTTATACTTACTATATCAATTCATTATGATGTTTTTTTTAGACATCGATGATTATGGTATTATCCAACCTTTATTGCAGTTTGTTGGCTTGCTAATTCTCCCCATTAATGCTTTTCAATTTTCGTTGACAAAGTATTTCTCATCCATGAGCAACAAAACCCTTCACCTAGAAGGACAATTTTTTGTTAGGATTCTAACAACGATTGCAATAATCATCTTTATTCTGTGGAGTTTATTAATTCCTGTATTTCAATCTATTTTCCATACTAATAACTTATCTATTTTAGTGCTTCTAGGGGTATCTTTAGCTTTACAAATTATTCCGATTCCTTATACTAGCTTATTACAAGCTGAAAATCGTTTCTTTAGTGCGGGAATGATACAGATTGTACATAGTGTGATTAGAGTTATTGCTGGTTGGGTTATTTTATCTCAATCCTCAACAATGATTGGGGCTATGCTTGGAATCATCATTAGTAATATTGTGTTTCTTTTAGGAAGCGGGTATCCTTATATAAATTCTGTTATTAGCAATCTCCTATCTCAAGAATCCATTTCTTATAAAATAAAAAACTTTCCCTATAAAGTATTGTGGATTTCTCTTGGTTCTGTTGGACTATTTTCATTGTTAGTCTATTCAGATTCTGTGTTAGTCCGTTCTTTGTTACCTAATGAATCTGCTTTGTTTTCTAGTGCGAGTTTATTTGGGAAAGGATCTATTTTCTTAGCAACTGCTATATCTTTTATTGTGCTTCCTCTCATGTCAAAAAAAACCCATGACTCCAAAATCGCTTTATGGTATGGTTGTATATTTTTATTAGTCTTAGTAATTATGTACTGTGTGTTTTTTTGGATCACAGCACCTTTAATTGCAAAAATACTTTTCAAAAATGAAATAACTATAGCAATAAGATTTCAAAAATTCATGCCTTATTATACATTTCTCTTTGCTCCTTACTCAATAATTTATTACTTTTTGAACTACTATCTTGTCAAAGAAAACATCTTTTACCCAGTTGTTTTAGCTATTGGCACAATATGTCTTTATACAGGAATTTTTCTTTTCAATAATTCTATCTTCGCAGTATCTCAAATTGTGGGAATCGTCGGCTATAGTATTCTTACTATTATTATCATTCATGCCACCATATTCAAAAACCGCTAGGCACTTCGTCCATTTTTCTTTTGTGTTTGAGTGTTGTATAGTATAACAATTCATAAATATCTCCCCCTTCCTATATTATTCATTATACTATAGGACTATATTCTGCCAATACAAATTTTTTATTATAATTATTATAATAAAAAAGCTCTTTCCATAAAAAGAAAAAGCTTTTTTTAATTGAAAATTATAAGGGGGGCTAGCCGAGGATAATTATCCATGGGATGACTAGCCGAGAGGGATTAACCCTTATTTTTTATAAAAGAATAAATGGGGGTAGGTTTACCAAACCCACCTGCTACTTCTAATAACTCCCCTGTCATATAAGAAGATAGCTCACTGGCTAAAAACAAGACGGCATTGGAAATATCCTCTGGAGCCCCTACTCTATTGAGGGGGACATTGGCAAGGAACATTTCTAAAAATTCTGGGGACATATTATTCATAGCGGCATCGGTAGCGATGAATCCCGGTAATACGGCATTACATCGAACATTATGGTCGGCATATTGTATTGCGATGGATTGGGTCAAATGGTTAATGGCTGCTTTGGCTGCTCCGTAAGCTAAACGAGAAGTATCGGGCACCGCTCCACCAATAGAGGAGATATTAATGATTGAGCCACTTTTTTGTATTTTCATGTGGGGGATAGCATATTTACAGGAATAATAGACACTGGCTATATTTTTATTTAATATTTGAAAAAACTGTTCGCTATCGCCTTCAAGGAGATCTTTATCGTATTTGACATTCGTGGTGCCAAAATTATTCACGAGAATATCTAGTTTCCCTTCGTTTTTTATGACGGTATCTATCATGGTAGTATAACCAGCTATATCCGTAGCATCGAAGAAGATGGCTTCGGCTTGGAAACCCTCTTTTTTTAGTTTATCGACTTCTTCTTGTCCTTTGTCCATTTCGAAACCAGCTAGGTATACTTTGGCACCGTTTTTGGCTAGTGTTTGTACGCAGGATAGTCCAATACCTCTGGAGCTCGCCGTAACTAAGGCGATTTTATCTTTTACAATCATTTTATCTTCCTTAAAAATATTTTTGTAACAATATTTTGTTTACTATCTTTAAATGATAGCACATAATCAAGATATTTACATTGTTTATTCACTCTATTTTTCACATTTTATCCATATCCCCTAGTGACACGTGAAAAGCCATACCCATACGGGTACGGGGAGTGACTGCCCTATTATAAGGATGGCTTTTTAATATCTGGATATTTTAGATAAAACTATCTAGCATAGGATTTTTTGTTTTTGGTGGGGAGGTATTTGGTAAGATCGACACCTATTGCTATGTAGGTTTTATATTCAGCTAAATAAGCGTCTGTACTTGCAATGTAGTTATTTCTCCAAGCGAAATATAATTGCTCCCAATGTAGTTGCAATCCTGGTAATCCTACAATAAATGTTAAGCCTGTGTTGTAAGATTCGAATCCTGTTTTGAGTCCAAGCCCAAATCCAAAAAAGTCCACTGTTAAATAAAGATTTTCAGGTAATGTTAATTCAAGTCCATAAGTCGTAAAGGTGTTCCATTGTAAACCTGTTCCATACATGGTGAAAATAAGCTGTGAGTCTGTAGTCAGTTGATGTCCTATAGGGACTTCTGTATCTGCTTTTTGAGCCCACGTAGCCGTATAACCGATACCTCCACCTATTTGGAAGGCTGCTCCTGATCCATATCCTAATAATCCGTATACTTGTAAACCGTGATTCGGTGTTACAGCGTAGTTCTTTTGAACAGTAAAAAGAACTAAAAATAATAATAAAAGTCTTTTCATTCCAGACTCCCTTTAGTAAAATTTTTGCAATTATTAATTATATAATATTTCCAAGCATATATATAATATATATATAATGCTCATTTGTCAATAGGTGTGTTTTTGAGGGGACTTATAGTTTGAAAATTATCTTTAATATCTCTATTTTATACAATCTAATTTAGATTAGTAAGACTCTAAATATATTACTTTACACATTTAATTATTGTCGCTATACTGTGTTTATAACATAGCTTTAGAATGGATAGATGGGGTTCTAAAATAGTCAGAGATATTGGATTTTTTGATTGATATATGAAGTGAAATATAGTATAGTATATTATATATTAAAAATAAGGTGTGAGTACTTTTTAAAGCAGTATTGCCCAAGAAGTGGTTTGGAGGCGAGATGGAAAAGAGCGGTATAGATGAGCTAATCCAGTGGTTTTTAGATGATTTGGAGCAACAAAGAGTCCTGTTTAGAGAAATATGTGAAGTTACTGATGTCCCAGACAGTAAGCTAACTCTTAATATGAGTGGTTTTAAGGATGCTGGATCTATCGATTTTAATTTTGATTTCCATGATATTTTACAGAGATTAGGGGTCACAGAAAGAGGGGACGATTATAATATAGTATGTCCTTATGCCATTGATTTTAGTGAGGCTGTTTTTAATAAATATGCTGATTTCGGAAGCATTACTTTTAAAGAAGAAGTTTATTTTGGTATCATTAAATTTACAGGGGCTGTTGTTTATGTTAGTACTACTTGTACTTATGTAGGGGCTACCTTTGCGGAGGGTGTTAATTTTGGATTTAGCACTTTTGTCCAAAATGCTAATTTTAGCGGAGTTACCTTTGTAAAAGATACTAAATATGTTTGTGCTGTTTTTATGGAAGAAGCTAAATTTTTTAATACTATTTTTACAGATACTATTGATTTTAGTGGTGGCACTTTTCATCAACATGTGGACTTTAGTTTTAGCACCTTTCATAAAGACGTTAAATTTGTAAATACTACGTTCGCGAACGATATAGGTTATTGGGATATTACCTTTCATCAAAATATTTATTTATATAGATCTGTTTTTAAGATAAACTTACTGCCTTTTATGGAGTACTTGAATAACCTTACATCGGGAAAAGCCCATTGGGAAGATTACTTGGAACTAACAGAACAAAAAGGAACTATGTTAATAAAATTTTAAGAAAAGCGGTGATCCTTTAAATCAAAACGAAAAAAGACATAAACATAAAGGTGCGTATGAATAAAGGGGCACATAAATGAGAACAATAATATTATTAGTGTTGATTTTTTGGGGGGGACTTCCTACTCAAGCACAAGAATTACCTTTCCCTTATGCTCACAAGATACATAAAGTAGACTCCTTAAAGATTCAATATTCTTACGCAATCTCTAGAGATGCTCCCATCCAAATGAGCATGGGCTGGATTGAAATAGGTGCTCTATCACAATTCTTCGATGAGTTTAGAAAAACCAATAAATTAGACAAAGCTCAAATGGACATGATTTTAAACGACTTAGCTGATTTTTATGTGCCTGCCCCCCTATTTTTACACTTCTCCCAAATGCCTGATAATCTCTTTAGTGCAAAAATTTGGATAAAAACACCTTCAACTCAAATTATGTTACCTTTATCTCAGGAAGAGATCGAAAACAAATCAAAAGATATTTTTATCGTGGGAGATCCTAGTAGTTTACTAGCGATTTTAGCTGGAACTTATTATAAAAATATAGAAATGAGTATCATTTATTCTTATAAGGAACAAAGAGAAATAAAAGAAATTTCTTACAATTTAGACCCTGAAAATGTACAAGAAATTCAACAAATGGCCTTCTTCGCTTACAATCATCTTGAGGCTTTTTCTAATATACTAGATGACCACTTAAAGGGGTTTGGGATTAAATAATCCCTTGCTCTGATTTGAAATTGGCACAAAAATAGCTACTCATAAATTGAGATAGTTCAAAAGATATGAGGGAAGATTGTTAGAAGAGTGATTACTCTATCATGAATATGAATTGAGAGATTCAAAGTTAAGTGGTTTATAGACTTTTATGGTTTATAGATGAAAATCTCTATTGTAAATATGATTTGAGACATTTAAAAGATAGACTGTTTATAGATAAAAGAAAGAAAACCCCTCCAAAGTAGTGTTACTCGGAGGGTTTTTTAGATTGTTAAATGAGCCTTAAGCTTATTTAATGAGGCTTATTGTTTATTTAACGAGTTTTAATTCTATGGGAACATTAGCAGAAATATCTTCTTTTAAGATTATTTTAATAGCATTTTCTACCCCTTTTGAACCAATAAGTTTGGGTTGTTGGGCGATGGTAGCTGTTATTATTTTATCTGAAACTGCTTGCACAGCATCAGGGGTAGCATCAAAACCTATAATAATGATTTCTTTACCAGCATCAGCTACAGCTCTTTGAGCACCCAATGCCATTTCGTCATTGTGAGCAAAGATAGCTTTAGCATTGGGGTACACTTGGAGTAAATTTTCTGTAACGCTTAAACCTTGGGAACGATCAAAATTAGCCGTTTGTTTAGCTACAATGTTAAGACCTAACACTTTAGCCTCTTCCGTAAAACCTTGTCCTCTATCATTGGCGGCAGAGGTTCCTGGGATACCTTCTAATACTAGAACTTCTTCTCCATCAGCAAGTAATTCTCCTACTAATTGAGCAGCCATTTTACCTCCAGCTTTATTATCTGAAGCAATATGACTAATAGTAGCTGTATTATTTAAATTTCTATCCAAAGAAATTACAGGAATACCAGCTTTTATAGCTAATTGGGCAGCACGTGCAGAGGAATCACTATCCACAGGATTCACAAGAATCACACTTACTTGTCTAGAAATAAGATCTTCAATATTAGCTAGTTCTTTTGCTGTGTCATTTTGGGAATCTAGGGTGACTATTTTGTAACCAGCTTCTTCAGCTTTGGCTACTGCTCCTTCTTGTAATTCAACAAAGAAAGGGTTGTTTAATGTAGATACTACTAATCCAATACTTTCTTTAGATTCAGTACCTTGCCCACAAGCTCCTAAGATTACAAGTGCTGTAAGGCTTACTAAAAAATTTTTCATTTTATACTCCTAATGAATAATGTTTTTTTATGTTTTTTTATGTCCTACTACTGCTAATAAAATAACTAAGGCTTTTGTGAGCATTTGGTAGTAAGATGATACGTTTAATAAATTAAGGATATTGGCTAAAACAGAGATGATCAAAGCCCCTAATAAAGTCTTCAAAATAGAGCCTTTACCCCCATTTAGAGACGTGCCTCCTAATACAACAGCAGCAATGGCATCTAGCTCATAGCCCGTTCCTGCTGTAGGAGGCGCTGATGCTAGGCGAGAAGTCAACACTAAAGCTGCTAGGGCAGAGGTGAAACCACAAATACTATATATAACAACTTTTATCTTCTCTGTTTTAATACCTGCCAAAACAGATGCTTTTTCATTGTCGCCTACGGCATAGGTATAACGCCCAAATTTGGTTTGCTTTAATATCCAATAACATATAGCGTATAAAATCATTGTTACAATAACAGGGACAGGAATACCAAGAAAGTACCCTCCACCAATGTAAGAATAGCGATCAAACCCATTGATAGATTGGTTCATCGTAACAGGAATCCCATTAGAGACAATGTAGGTCAATCCTCTTGCAAAGGTCATCGTAATGAGGGTGGCAATAAAAGCTTGTAGTTTTAAATACCCAACAAGAATGCCATTAGTCATTCCTAAAATAACACCTACTAATAAGGTTACTAATACAGAAACTTCTACTCCGAAACCTAATTTCATCATCAAGGCACCAATAGTAGCACTTAAGGCAAAAATAGATCCCACAGATAAGTCTATCCCTCCTGTTAAAATAACGAAAGTCATCCCTGCTGCAATCAAGGCGTTTACAGAAGTTTGTCTAAATACATTTAGCATATTGTTAAGAGAAAAAAAGCGTGGCTCTAAGAGAGCTATAATAATACCTAGAGCAATAACTCCTAGGACTATCATATTATACTTTAGAATTTTTTTATTCATTGTTACTCCTTTATGTTTACGGCTAATTTCATAATGTTTTCAGGGCTTTTTTCTTCGTAGTCTAATATCCCTGTCATTTTTCCTTCAGACATCACTAGAACCCTGTCGCTAAGAGACAATAATTCAGGCATATCAGAAGAAATCAAAATAACAGCCACCCCTTTTCTCTTGAACTCATTAATAAGAGTGTAGATTTCTCTTCTTGCTCCTATATCTATCCCTCTTGTGGGTTCATCTAAAATTAAAACAATAGGCCCTAATAGTAAAGCTCTCGCTATGGCTACTTTTTGTTGATTGCCTCCACTGAGAGAGCTTACAGTGATTTCGGAATCAGATGCTTTTACTCCAGTCAACTTCATAAATTCGTTAATAGCATTGCTTTCTCTAAGATTGTCTATCTTTCCCATCTTGTTAACAAATAAATTCAGAGCACTCATGGTGATATTTTTTCCAATAGAAAAATCTAGCCATAATCCATTACCTTTTCTGTCTTCAGAAACATAGACTATGTTATGCTTTAAAGCATCTTCTGGGTGGGTAATAGATATTTTTTTACCATCAAGGTGGATACTTCCACTTTTAATCGGGGAAGTTCCATATAATAAATGAGCTAAGGAGGTGCGACCAGAGCCCATCAAACCACCTACTCCCAATATTTCACCTCTTTTAAGGGTGAAACTGACATCTCTTACAAAGTCACTATTAAGATTTTCTACTTTTAACCATTCTTTTTGATCTTCTACTTTTAAATAAGGGAAAGGGTCTGTTACTTCACGTCCTACCATTAATTCTATTAATTTATCCTCAGATAAATCTTTTAATAAATGTTCTCCGAAATAGGCACCATCTCTAAGAATCGTTACCTTATCACAGATACGATATATTTCTTGCATACGGTGAGAAATATACACAATCGCCGTACCCTGTTTTTTTAATGTTTCAATTACAGCAAATATATTTTCAATTTCATCTTCACTTAAGGCAGAAGTAGGCTCATCCATTACTAATATTTTAGCTTTTTTTCTTAAGGCTTTAGTGATTTCTATTAATTGTTTTTGACCTATAGATAAATCTTTAACCAAGGTGTCGTAAGGAATGGAAATATTAAGCACTTTAAATATCTCATTTAAGGATTCTATTTGCTTATTATAATCAATCTCTAAGGCATTTTTCATCAGTTCATTTCCAAAAAAAACATTGTCTAAAACATTTAATTCGTCAAATAAATTTAATTCTTGGTGAATAACAACTATTCCTTGTTTTTCTGAATCTAAAACAGAGGTGGGTTTGTATTTTGAATCATGGAGAATTATCTCTCCTTCGTTAAGGAACTCTATACCAGCAAGAATCTTAATGAGCGTGGATTTTCCAGCCCCATTCTCCCCCATCAAAGCCATTACTTCACCACTATAAATATTTAGGTGAACACCCTTTAAAACTTCTAAAGAACCAAAAGATTTGTGAATATTACTCATTGCTAATATTTTTTGAGACATATATCCTCCTAGAATGTAACACCTGAGTACAAAATAATATTATAATAGGGAGACGCTTCTCCTGTTCTAATAATAGCTTTTGCATTAGCGCAATATTTTTTAAATTCTTCATGGGAACATTTTTTAATGAGTGCTTCTTTTTCTTGTGCTTCTTTTATGCTATCTTTACATAAATCTTCAAAAGTTTTAGAGGCTTCATTGGCTATTAAAATTTGTTCTACGCACATTTCGCTAAGAACATTTTTTAATACTTGTTCTAAAGAAGGACTTCCTTTAGAAATAGCCACGTCAATACGTTGTACCCCATTAGGTATAGGTAAACCCATATCTCCTATGCATATATAGTCCGTATGACCCATTTTACTAATAACAGAAGAAATTTCTGAATTAATTAATACTGTTTTTTTCATATATTTCTCTCTATTTTTTATAAATTGTTTATTTCTTCTCTAGATCCCGCAGAATTAAAAGCTCCTAGTTTCGTTACACTAATAGAGGCTCCTTTATTGGCATAAAGCATAGCATCATAAAAAGGATAATTTTGAGCTAAAGCTGCAGCAAATCCCCCAGTATACGCATCTCCCGCCCCTGTAGTATCTACAACGAGAGACTCTCGACAAGGTACTTCGTGTTCTTCTATTTCGTTTAAGCCATAGGCTCCTTTATCTCCTAAAGTAACGATAATATTTTTCACCCCTTTACCTAAAAGCACTTTAGCTGCTTTTTTAATCTCGTCCATGGTATCTGTAGGCATATTAGTGAGAATCGCTAATTCATGTTCATTGGGGGTGAGATAATCTATTTTTTCTAGAATATCATCTGGAATAAATAAAGCAGGAGCTGGATTTACAATAACCGTTTTTTGTCTTCGTGCACTTTCTTGAATAAGATATGTTATCGTAGGCATAGGAATTTCGAATTGGAGTACAATAATATCATAGTTATTTATTATATCGATATTTTCTTTAGCCTTATCTACCGTAAAATCCCCATTAGCACCAGCAATGACTACTATCCTATTTTTCCCTGTAAGGTCTGTTTCTATTAAGGCTGTTCCTGTAGAATTAGGGGTGTTTTTTACAAAAAGATCAATAGCCGTATCTTTTTTAATCGTATCCATAATATGAGATGAAAAACTATCTTCTCCCACATATCCCCATAAAGTAGTAGGAATATCTTGTAATGCAGCAGCTGAAGCCTGATTAGCTCCCTTCCCACCTATAAGAGTTAATAGCTCTTTTCCCAATATGGTCTCTCCCTCTTGGTGAAATCTATCCACTTTAACGACTAAGTCTATATTAAGACTACCTATTACCAAAACTTTTTTATCCATACTTAAATTCCTTGCAATATTTTTATAATTTGTTATACTAATATTATAACAAATTATAAAAATAAAACAATATGTTTTCATTGTTTTATTTTTATAATTTTAAAACACTAAAATCTATATACTTAAGGATTGAAAACATTATGACTATTAGAGAAATTACTAAATTAACAGGAATATCAAGCGCTACGATTTGTAAAGCATTTAAAGATCCTAGATCCGTAAAAGCTCAGACTTGGAGTATTTTAGAGCCTTTTTATGCAAAAAATTCTAGCAGTCCTTCAAAGAGCTCTTTAGGAGAAGTACACATTATTATTCCTAATATTACCAACTCTTTTTTTAGTGATATTGTTTCAAGTATTGTAGATCACTTATATAAATATCATATAGCTCCTATACTCCATTTTACTGATGATAATACAAAAAAAGAATTAGAGATCTTAAACTCTATCCCTAATAACTATAAAACAGGGATTGTATGGCTTCCTAGCTCTCATGTTCAAATCCCTGCTTTACCTCAAAAATTAAATCAAAGAATTATTCTAATAGATCGTGATATAGATCATCCTGACATAAAGGTAAAAGTATTATTAGATAATTACGAATTAGCAAAAGAAGCCGTGAGTTTATTGATAAAAGAAGGGAATAAAAATCCTGCTTTTATTAATGGAGCTTTAGATACCTATACCGCCAAAGAAAGGGCGAGAGGAGTAGAAGATGTTTTTAACGCTCAGAATCTTTCTGGAGAACGCATATTTTATGGGGAATTTAGCGATGAGTCCTTGGATTATCAGCTCTGTCAAAAAATATTAGAAAAAAAATATTATGATTGTTTTATTCTGGGAAATCAAACAATCAGCTACAGCTTTTTAAGGGCTATCAAACATTTAAAACTACGTATTCCTGAAGATATACGGTGCATCGCTTTCGATTTTTTACCCCAAAGAGATTTGTTAAGTTTTCCTTTGTCTATTATCTCTCTTCCAGCTCGTAAAATAGGCCTACAAGCAAGTAAGCTATTATTAAATTACAATCCTTTATCTTCCACAAAAACCACATTATTTATAGAATCTACTATTTATTTACATGGCTCAGAGCAAGTCATTCTTTAGGGTGTTGACATATGAAAATTATTGATTTTTTCACCCTTTTGGTGTTTCTTTTAGCCCGGGACGATGACAAGGATATAGTTAATACGGGACAAAGTACTGATATAGTAGTAATTAAATCCATAAAAAAATTGAATTATAAAAAAGACCTAAAATATCCATAAATGATATTTCAGGTCTTTTTTTATTTCAAAATAATTAGTATGTCCCTTTACAGAACTTGTTTTTGCATTAGTCCGTAATAGGCTCAGGGTTTACAACTGTAATAGTTAGGGATCTACTGCCTATCACGGGGTCACTCATTTCGTATTTTGTTTCTATGAGTTTAGGGGATAGAAGGTCTTTCCCTTCATAATCTATACTCTCAAATAAGGATCGTCGGGACTCTGGAAAATTACCAAGAAAGGTGTTCCCTGCTATACTACCTGTTCTAGAGTCAATAAGTACTGCGATTAGCTGATTGGAGTTTATAGGTTTTTTTAGCTCATTGAGGAGCTGGTCTTCTGTTCTAATAGCATAATAATCGTAGAATTGGTCTATTAAACTAGTTTCTATTTCTAAGGCACTGCCTACGAGTAATGTATAAGTCCCTTCTATTAAACTCTTAGAAAGGGGAATATTGATATTGGTGTAGCTGATGTCTGTAAGGTATTTTTGGAAGGAAACTTGTAAATCTACACTCTCTCCTGCAAAGTACGTATCTCTACTGGATTTGAGTCCATTGACTATATAATAATCGTATACTTCATCTTCTATGGTGAGATCAAAAGTTAATTTTTCGGGGATAAGCTGAACAAGCTCATTTTCCCATAAAATAGATAGGTAATTTTCCCAATAATCTTGGATAGATCCCGGTCTATAGTAGGTGTTCTTTACCCAAGTAACTTCGTTGTTAATCACTTGATCATTGGTGAATTCGAGATTCCATGATAGATTGATTTTTTTCTCTATATTGCTTCCTAATTCTCTTTCTAATACAGCTCCTATGCCTACCCCTAATAATACAGGGAGATATCTACGAGAACGAGCGATGTTAAAATGGTAGCTATTGGAGTAATTTTTACCTTTGATGTTTATCGCTACAGGGATCATTAGAGCTTGTTTATCGAATCTTCCGTAGACAGAGGACATTCCGTCAAACATGGTAGAACCGATAGTTTCGGGGAGGGCAGCTCCTAATTTAAAAGAAAGCTCTGTACTTGCCATAATATCGTAAATTGTGGCTTTTGACAGGGGTAAACTAACGGGGCCTGCACTATCCATTGGATGTCCATAAATATAAACGTCTTCACCGTCTACATAGGTAACAGTACCAATAGAAGCAATATTAATATCTCCTTCCATTAGTTTAATAGCAACGGCATCTCCTCCTTTTAAGGGGGCAACTCCATTAGTACGAGAGGAAGGTATCGTTATAAATTCTTCTGTACCTCTAATAGGCGCTGTCAATGGGGTAGTGTCTTGTAAGGCTTTTAGAAGCTCATCGTTATCAATACCTTGAATAGCCCAAGAAGTTTGAATGGGGGTAGACTGGGGAGGGGCAAAAGATGTATACGAAGCCCTCTCTTTATCAGAGATCATATCTTGTATGGGGACAATGCCTGCGAGAAGCTCTCTTGCATTAGCCCATGTATATGCCAAAGCTCCTACTAACTTACCTTCTATATAAACAGGGCTCCCACTCATTCCAGCAGCAACTCTAGTACGTTCTACATTAGCTCCAGAAAGCCTTACTAAAATAAAACCTGCTTTCGTGAGGCGATTGGGCATGTAGGCAATAACCTCTAAGTCCATTTTTTCTGGCTCTGTTCCTTGAAAAACGGTGAGAGCATATCCTTTCATCCCTGGTTTTAAATCTTCAGCATTAAAGAATTCTTCGTTATTTTGAGCATGTATTGAAGTGGTGAAAATTAATAAAAATAGCATTTTTTTTAGCATTGTATCATGTCCTTTGTATATTGTTCTTTTAGAGGATTTTTTATAGCACCCTTTATGAGTTAGTGTCCTTTTTGTAGCCCCCTTTGTGTGTGGTGAGCCCCTAGAAATTAAGCTTGACGCCTCCGTAAGCTTGAATCCCTCCATAGTATTTTCCAGAAATATATTGAATGTCTTGATTTAATACATTGTTTAGTTCTATGAATAATTCTGCAACCTTGGTGACTTTTTGGGATACTTTGAAATTTAATAAGGGGCTTAAGGCTACCTCTTCTGTATCCGTGAGCAAGCGTCTTCCGTATAATATAAGAGTAGTTTCAAAACGGAATCCCACAGGAGCATAGCCTAAACCTATGACTAATTCGAACATGTGAGGGCTATAGAGAAGCCAATCTTTAGGGATATCTTCATAGACATAGGAAGCTTTTAGATCAAAAATGTCGTTTACTTCTGATCCTAAACTAATTTTAGAAGCTAAAACTCCTACTTTTCCCGATTGGATGAAGGAATATAGTTTTTCACTAGGGTTATACTCGTAGATTCTTTTATTTTGATAATCGCTGTATTCCACTGCTCCCTCCATCCAAAAATAAGGACTGGGAAATACTCTAAGAGATAGAGCATAAATCCAACGAGATTCAGGGCTAGGATCTAAAGAAAAAAGCTGTTCTTCTTTAGAGGCTTTTTGGGCATTGTAGAGATTGTAATCTCCTGTCATTTTAAGAGATACTGAAAATCTACCTAGGTAATCGTAGTTAAAGGAAAACTCTGGCCATCCATAGACAGTATCTAAGGAAGAGCCTATAAGTGTCGCCCCCATTCTTATACTAAAACCTTTTGGGAGGAGGAAATCACTTACAAGTCTTAAAGACGCCAAATGACTAAGTGTATTCCCCTCGTAATCGTTAATTTCATAATTAACGCCCAGCTCTAAATAGTTCCAATCTGTGTGGTTGGCTTTATAGTCTAGACTCAATTTACTATCCACAAATAGGGTGTCTTTGTTTTTGATACCTTCTAAATCTTGAAATTCTAGTACCGTAAAGCCCCCAGCAAGAAGCACATCTATATGAGAAATATCATTTACCCAGTATTTGGTATCGAAGTATATAGGGATATAGTGGGTGTGTTGATTGTTGAGAGGATTATTAAAGAAACTGTTTTTATGTTGTTCGTAGGATAAGCCCACATCAAAAATAGTATTGGGTAAAGCGTAAGAGAAATAAATATCTAAGATGTTTTTATAGAATTTGGTGTTGGGGATGCTGTTCCCATGCAGGGTAACATTATCATGAAATTGTCCTTGATAGGAAATCCTATAGAATAAATTGTTGATGAGATTTTGGGAGTAGGCTTCTATTAGGGAATTATTGAAAGATCCGTAGGAAAATTGGACATAGGAAAGTCTATTGTTATCTCTTTGAGTGATGGCAGAATTAAGAGAGGCATCAGCAATAGTAGCCGATAACTCTTCTAAATAAACGTCTTGAAATTGAGGGTTACGTTCTCTAAGGATGGCTTCTTCTGTGTTTTGCACGGTTTTTAAAGAACTTTGATCTTCGATGATAAGCTCTAAATCAGGAAGAATAATCCCATCATCTTGTGCCCACAAATTATTATAAGCAAAAATGAGCAAGAGAAATAGGAATTTTATCATTAATTATTTCCTTGTATCTATTGCTCACATTATAACATATTTTTATTTAAAACTCAATATCTATTGGTTTTACTCGTCGTCGTCATCAAAATCTTCAGGTACGGAAATATTATAAGATCCCAGAAGGTGTTTTTCTTCCACAGTCACAGGATAAAAACCTTTTTTAACTAAACCTTTCGTGTAGAGATTGTTGTAGAAAAAAGCACCTAAGATATTTACCAAAACGTAGAACACAGAACTCAGCATACTATAAATACCCATATCATCTGTCATTTGAAAAGTAACCATACCATCTATCTCGACATATTGATAAGGCATAAAGTAAAAAGCACCAAGATAGACAAGGAAGAAGGGTAAGAACATTTTAAAATCTTTACGAAAGAGGGGGACAAATAAGCCAAAAAAGAAGGTTGTCCATGAAAATCCTAGAATTCCTAATTTGGTTTTACCTTTTTCTTTGTTTCTTAATAATACGGTAGTAGCCATTGTTTTTTCCTTTTTATATTTTATTTATTTCCTAAAAGATAATGATAAAACTCTCTTTTAGCAAGATATTGGATTTGATATAATAGCATATTTCGGCTGAAAACTCAAGGAGAACGTTTCCCTCTCTATTATTCGCTACCCTTATATGTTTTTATCATTTTAAATGATACTCAAAATAGTAATAAACCCTCTCACTAGGAAAGGGTTTATTGTTTAGATTATTTAATTTCTGTATCGTTACCTAAGTCAAATTTTAGATTTTCGTATCCTCTATTAAGAGCCACGGTAATAGGTACTAGTTTAGCAACAGGTCCCATTAGCTGACGTGGTCCTGGGGAAGTGAAATAATCGCCTTCTGCCCAAGCTTTTCTACGAGAAACAAAAAATTCAAAAGCAGGAGAATTTAACTTAACGAGAGCTTTTTCGATAACAAACTCATCATGTCCATGTCTACGTTCTATATTTAGAAGTCCTGTAAGAGGAATAGCTTGTGCTTTACCACCAGTTTGCAAATCTGTAATAGATGCCATATAACCAGTATGTCCCCCTAAAGCAAGGGATCCTGCTACAAGACCTAAATTGATACAGTATGCCGCATCAAACAAGGTGGGGGCTCCACATCTACCTTCGTAACCAAAGAAATGGTTAAGGGCATTGAACTTATAGTGAGCAAAAGAAGAATCTTTAGGAGCAGCAGCTTGTAATTCTTTGATACGAGGGGCTACCATTTCTATAACGAGGGTTTCTGTAGGAATTTGGGATAAAGGTAAATTACCATGGGAATCTCTATCTAAAAGAAGCATACTTTGAATACTAGATGGTAGCTCATTGTAAAGAACAACTGTTTTTTCTTCTAATTTAGAAATAATAAATTCTTTTTTAGCGACAATATCCATAGCTGTAAAAGCTTCCATACTATGTCCAATGATTTCATCCATTTCGGCAAGCATCGTTCGCATTTCGGGAATAAACTCGATAAATCCTTCTGGGATAAGAACGAGTCCATGATTAATGCCTTTTTCTACTCTTACTTTAATAACACTAGCGATATCGTTGATAACTTGGGATAAAGACATTTTCTTTTCGAGAACTTCTTCAGAAATGATAGTATAAGCAGGACGAGTTTGGAGACAGGTTTCTAAGGCAACATGACTCGCTGCACGTCCCATGATTTTGACGAAATGCCAATATTTAAGAGAAGATGCTGTGTCTTGAAGGATATTTCCTACCATTTCGGAGTAGATTTTAGTAGCTGTATCAAAACCAAAGGAAATAGGAAGTAAATCCCCTAATTGTAAATCTCCATCTATTGTTTTAGGTACGCCTATTACGGACACACCTTGAGGAGCTAAAACCTCTGCTAAGATAGCGGCATTAGTATTAGAGTCATCTCCTCCAATAATAATAATAGTATCAATATTATGTTTTTTAACAACATCTTTAACCATAGAAAATTGTGCTTCGGTTTTGATTTTGGTGCGGTCGGAACCCATAAAGTCAAAGCCACCTGTATTACAAATATTGTTTACCATTTCGTCGGTAATCTCAAAGAAATCTCCCGCTAGAAGTCCTTTGGGCCCAACTTTAGTAGCAAGTAAGGTGTTATCAGCTCCTAAAGCTTTTTTTATCCCTACGACAACATTGTGTCCTCCAGAGGCTGGTCCTCCAGAAAATAAAGCCGCTACTCTTTTACCTTTTACAGAAAGAACACCTTCTGCAATAAGCATTCTATTTTCGCTTTTTTCTACAGAAAGAGGAAAAGCTTTAGTGATGGCATCTGAATCTTTAGTATTTAAAATGACATTGGTTTTTTTAAAATCTACAGCTTGTAAAGAAGATCCTTTAACAAACTCTTTTAAAATAGGCACAGGTAAGGATCTTACAAAATTCTCGAAAGAAGAATGATGTTTTTCCATATTGATTAGATTATTGTTTAATTGACTCATAATATAGTCTCCTTAAAATAATTTAGCTATTAGTATGATAACCCAACTGTCTGAATCTATCATAGCGCTCTTTGAGTAACTCGGGTATTGATTTTTTTCTTAATTTCGTTGTCGTATCTGTGAGGTAATTAGATAGGGTATGTCTCATCTCTTCATGATTTCGATGAGCTCCCCCAATAGGTTCTTCGATAATGTGATCTACTACCCCAAATTTTTTGAGATAGCTAGAAGTGTATTTTAGAGCTTCCGCCGCTTGTTGAGAACGACTGGAATCATGCCATAAGATAGAGGCACAAGACTCAGGAGAAATCACAGAATATATAGAATATTCTAAGACAGCGACTTTGTCAGCCACAGCAATCCCTAGAGCTCCCCCACTCCCACCTTCACCGATAACAACAGTTACGATAGGGGTCTTAATACCAAAAAATTCCATGATGTTTTTAGCGATGGCTTCTCCTTGCCCTCTTTCTTCTGCACCTAATCCAGGAAAAGCTCCTGGGGTGTCTACAAAAGTAAGGATAGGTTTTTTGAATTTTTCAGCCAAACGTGCCGCTCTCAAGGCTTTTCTATAGCCTTCAGGGTTAGGCATTCCGAAATTTCTCTTAAGGCGTGTTTCTATATCACTTCCTTTTTCTTGACCTATAACCATGTATTTTTCTTTATTTAGTGTAGCCCATCCTGTAATAATAGCTCCATCATCTCCAAATAAACGATCTCCATGAATCTCAAGGAAATCACTGAACATATTATCTCTATAATCAACAAAACCTGGTCTACTCTCATGACGAGCTACTTGAGTGATCTGCCATGGGGTGAGATTTTGGTAGATGATTTTTAAAAGTCCGTTTTTTTGGTGTTCTAAAGCGTGTGTTTGTTCGGAATCCGTTTCAAGGTCACCTTGCAAAATACTAATCGCTAGGTCTATCTCTTTTAACTCTTCTTCAAACTCTAAATATTTCATATTAAGGGTTACTCCACTTTTTCTACTATATAAATTAACAATACTATATATAAACTAATAAAGCAAGATTAGCATCTTGCTTTATTAGTTTGATTTTTAATTTATTGGTTTACAGTAACTTTTTTCATAGATAGTGTTTTTACAGGTTTATCGTTCATTCCTGTTTCTGTAGCACCAAGTTTTTGGACAATGTCTAATCCTTCGATAACTTGACCAAAGACAGCATGCTTACCATCTAACCAAGAGGTAGGAACAAGAGTAATAAAAAATTGGGATCCGCCTGAATTAGGACCAGCATTAGCCATAGAGAAAACTCCCGCAGCTGTATGTTTAAGTCTAGGGTGGAATTCGTCTTTAATGGTGTAACCGGGGCCACCCATTCCTGTACCTTGAGGGTCTCCTGTTTGTATCATAAAATCTTTAATAATTCTATGAAAAACAACTCCATCATAAAAACCATCTTTTACGAGTTTTATGAAGTTTTCTGCTGTGACAGGAACTTTATCTTCAAAAATTTCCGCTTTAATAGTACCTAATTCTGTTTCTATAGTAACTACAGGGTTTTTAGGGTTTACAGGCTGAATAATACCTGCTTGTGCTGATGCATTGCTTTCTGACATAATAACAACTCCTATTGCTAATAATATACTTATTTTATTTAATTTCATTTTCTCCCTCCAAAGAAGATCTTTTCTTGTGATTAACTATTATATCATAAGAGATCATTTTTTTCAATATTTTTTTAATTATATTGCAATTTACCGAAAAAACTGTCATAATAGTGATACAATTTTGATATATTGAGATATAATATATTGAGATATTAATAGGAAAGGTTATGGAAAAAAAAAATCGTTTTCTTGTGTTGTCCTGTGGGATTTTACTTATCTTTGGTGTTACGCTAGTAAGACTTGTTCAAACTACCCTATTCCCAGATAAAAGGCTCTCCACAGTAAACGTTCATTCTTCTATACCTAGAGGAAATATCTACGATATTAAAGGACGACTTATCTCTGGGGTATCTGCCACAGGCTCTTTCTTCGTCAGGCCTGATAGTCTATCTTTAGAATTAAGAGAGTATCTTAAATCCTATTTACTCTCTACAGGGTACTTTACTTCCCAAGACGTAGAAAAAATCGATCTAACAGATAAGCATTTTATGTATATTAAAAGAGATATGACTCCTTCCATCCTTGCACCCGTAGAATTAGTCATTAAAACCTTAAAAGAGGAAGGTCATATTACTAATGACGAACTAGGGATTGAAATTGAGGAATCTCGTTTTTATCCCTATCCTTTTCTATCTCCTATTGTAGGTTTTTTAGGACGAGACGGTGTGGGACTTTATGGTATAGAGTATACTTTGAACGATGCCCTCTCTCAAGGGCTTAACGCTACTCTAACTCTGGATGCCGATATTTCTCGTATCGCCTATGAAGAGCTTTATAGAGCCGTAAATGAATCTGATGCTAATAGTGGTAGTGTAGCCATTATGGATATTAAAACAAGAAATATCTTGGCTCTTGTACAAGTGGGGAATAGAGAACATACCCCTAGTTCTATTTCTGATATCTACGAACCTGGCTCTGTAATGAAATTATTTACCGCAGCTTTTGCCATGGAACAAGGTCTCGCTTCTACAGAAAGCCCTAAATTTGATGATTACACTCCTTTTAAAATAGGAGGGCATACCTTTTCACGTCCTGCCCTTGGATATATTCCTCTTTCTACTATGCTCACCAAATCTGCTAATATATCCTTCGCTCGCTTAGCTTCGCAGTTTGGCTCTGATGATTATTATCTATGGCTTACGGAGTTGGGCTTTGGTAAAAAACCAAATCTCCCTCTAACTAGTTTAGAAAAAGGTATCCTACATCCACCTTCTGCTTGGTCCCCTTTATCAAAACCTATGCTAGGATTAGGGCAAGAAATAGGGGTAACAACGCTACAATTATTAATCGCAGCCTCTGTTATAGGTAGTGGTGGAATATACAAAGACCCTACTTTATTATTATCTTTAAAAAATAAAGAGAATGTAGAAACCTTAACGAATCTCCCTCCTATGGAAGAGAAAATTTTATTTCACCCCCTCAAAGCTAAAGAGCTCCTCTATGCCATGGAAAATGTCGTTAGTGCTCAAGGAACGGGACGTGGTGCCCAAATAGAAGGGGTACGTATTGCGGGGAAAACAGGCACAGGAATGATAGCTGGAGAAGAAGGATACTCGGAAGGGAGAAATAATACCGTATTTATTGGTATTCTTCCTGTAGATGATCCTAGTTTGGTAATGGTGGTCTCTCTCCATAACCCAAGAGGCCGTTTTCGTAGTGGGGGAGGAGTATCGGCTCCTTTATTTGCCGATATAACAAGACGTATCCTATTATCAACAGGATACTCCCTAAAACAAGAATATTAAAACAGGAGACATTTATGTCAGATAAACAGCATAAAAATATATTTTCTAACGCTCTAAAAGATGGCGTGTTTTTACTACTTCCTTTAGGTGTTACCATAGGATTGATTTATTGGGTATGGTCTATTTTAAGAGGATTTGTCCCAGATATTACCCCTCTTCTTCCTAGAGAATGGGTTACCAATCCTTATTTCTTCTACTTTTTTGACTTACTATTTTTCCTCGTTATTATTGTTATCATAATCCTTTCAGGAATGATAGCTTCTACTTTCTTGGGACGTTTTTTCAATTTTCTTATTGATAAAATCCTCCTCGCTCCTACTTTTATTAGACCTATTTATACTTCTTTCAAAAAAATAGCAGAAAGTATTTTTCAACAAGAGGGTGCTGATCCTCTCGCTCAAGGATTATCAGAAAGTATTTTAATTCCCTACCCTAACGAAACGACCTATAGTATAGGATTTGTCACCTCTACCCACGCCAAACACCTTCTTGGAGATGAAGAAGGTGATAAATGGCTAACCGTCTATGTTCCTTCTGCTCCTGTGGTTTCTGCTGGTTTTTATATTGTTTGTAAAAAAGAAGATACACAAGTATGTAAACTACCTAGTGGAGAAGCAATGACTACCATTATCTCCGTAGGGGCTACTCAAAATAAAAAAATAAATCTTGATAACATAGATATCCATGATCTTCAAAAAGAAACAGAAAAACCTAATCGTCTAGGGCTATGGTTTACCAACGGTCTTCTCTTTCTCACCCCTCTTACGGCGACTATCGCTATGCTGTCTTGGGTGTTTAATTATCTTTATCAATTTTTAATGGGGATCACCCATCTTCTACCTCAAATTCTTCCCAGCTTAATTCCCGCTCAACACTATGACCTAATTATTAGTGCTTCTCTTATGGTGATTATTGCTTTTGTTGTGATGATTATTGGGTTTCTTGGGGAAAGTGCTATGGGGCATTGGATCAAATCACTCTCCCATAGGTTTTTAAATATGATTCCTATGTTCAAAGAAGTCTACGGTATTGTAGAACAAATTGTTCAAGTATTCTCTCCTGACCCTTCAAAAAATAGTACCTTTGATCAAGCTGTACTCGTCCCTTATCCTACTAAAGTCACCTATGCTGTAGGTTTTGTCACTGGGGCAAATGGCTCTACCATAAAAGAAACAGATGGACACAATTTTACTCCTGTTTTTATACCTACTACCCCTATTCCTACAACAGGCTGGTTTATTTTAGCTCCAAAAGATCAATTAATTCCTCTTACTCTGCCTGTAGAAAAAGCTTTTGGTTTAGTGATTTCGGGAGGGATTCTTGCCGACGACAAATAAGAATCGTAATGATAAAAATAAAGCAAGTACTTAATTTGCCCTGATAAAATAATTAATAGGAACATATAAGATGGGGAAAGAATAATTTAACTCCCTTCTTCCCACCCTTCGGTAGAAGGAGTAGTAATAGGGGATTAGCAATGATAGAAATAAAGCAAGTACTTATTAACCCTGATAAAACTATTAATATGAACATACAGGATGGGGAAAGGGTAATCCGACTTCACTCTTCCCGCCCTTTAGCAGAAGCAGATAAAATATTTAGTCAATTACAAAGTGATGCCCCCGTCTATTTTATAGGGGGGCTGGCTTGTGGGTATTTATTAGAAAAAATCCTACAAGAAACAACAGTACCTTGTGTTGTATTTGAACCTTTATCTCCTATTTTCAAAAAAGTTTTAGAACTTCGTCCTGAAATTAAAAAATCTTTGGAAGACTCTCGTGTCTACCTAGCCCATAATATTCCTTCTCTTCATGAAATCATCAAAGTCCATAAATTCAAAAATATCTCTTTTACGATTCATAGACCTTATGGAGAGTTATTCCCTAAAGAAATGGACGCCTCTAGAGAAGCTATTAGCTCAGAACTGAGAAAACAAGAGGTAGGCAACAATACTCTGCTTCGTTTTGGTAAAATTTGGACAAAAAATATTATCCGAAATCTCCATCGTTATTTTAAAAATAATAAACTTAATACATACTTAGGCTGGGGAGAAAACAAACCCGCTCTCATTATAGGGGCTGGGGCGTCTTTAGAAGAAGCTTTACCTTATATTAAAGAACACCAAGATAAAGCCATTATTATCGCTTGTGACACTGTAATTCCTATGCTTGAAAGGGCATCTATTGATCCTGATTTTGTGATTACGGTAGATGCGCAAGAAAAAAACGCTTTTTTTCTCCGTTATGGTAAAAGAAAAAATCATAAGCTCATCGCTGACCCTTCCGTTCATGATAGTAGTTTTGAAGGGTATGAGGATGATAATATTATTTTAATGGATTCTATTTTTCCTTTTTATACCCCCTTTGAGGGATTTTGGGAGTCTAATGGGCTTTTGGCTTCTGGGGGATCTGTCTCTACTTCTGCTTTTGATTTGGCTCGAAAAATGCAGTGTGATCCCATTATCTTAGTAGGGATGGACTTGGCTTTTACTAAAAAAAAGACGCATAGTACAGGAAATATCTTATATGAATTTGCTCGTACTAATCACCATAGGCTTTCCCCTTTACATTCCTTACAATCTCAAACCACTCATGCCAACCATAGTTTAGAAGTTAAAGGAAGACGAGCAAACAAAAAAATATCTTCTGATATAAGACTCGTTCTATTTAGAGATTGGTTTTCAGATCAAATCCCAAAAACGAACGCCCATGTAATCGTCGCAGGACTAGAGGGTGCGTATTTGGAAGGGGCGGAACATTGTGAAATGTCTGATACCTTTTCCAAGCTTACTTCTCCTATAGAAAAAGCACACCCAAACAAAAGCCCCCTACTAAGCTCTAGTGCATACCAAAAATTTTTAGAAGATACCTTACTTATAACTGACAAAATTATACCTGCCTGTAACTCTTCTTTATTGCTCATAAAAAAAGCGAAAGCCACTACTAATCTCCCTCTCGCTATTCAAGAATCTACTAAGATTCAACACCTTTTAGAGGCGCCTGAAAATAAACAAATACCTCAGCTTATTTCTACTGCCATTCAAGATTCTGTACAATTAGCTTTTAACATGAATTCTAGTACCACAGAGAAAGAACACCTAGATATTCTCCACCAAATAGCCTCAGATATTCTTAAAGGCCTCATATACCTTCAAAAATATCTTAAGAAAGCTCTGAAATTTATAAAATAATTACCATCCAAATATCCAATCTAAAAACTTCTTCTTCAGAGAATATCCATTGGCTAATGTTCAATCGAATTTCGCAATATATACGGGAATACCTTAATAGACTAAAAATAGTCTATTTTATAATAACAAATAAAGCTCATCGGGATTATCTCCTTGGATGAGCTTTTTAGATTGTAGAATTTGTGCTGAGAAAGCATTTTAACTTCCTCTTCTTTTTTTATGCTTTAAATACTAGAATATCTAGATGATTTTATTATCACGGCTTACGGTACAGCGAAACGCATGTCTATCAGGCACACGATAAGACTCTGTATATTCAAAAACAGTCTTATCCTCTAAAAACCCAACACTCTTCACGCAAAGAATAGGAATTTTTTTTGAGATCTGAAGAAACTCCATCGTTTCTTTGTCTGCAATGATAGGAATGACATTTATATGCGTTCCTTTAATAGTGTATCCCTTGGTATTTTCGATATAGTGATATTTAGAATGTGCCATGGCTTCATAAGATAAATCAGGAAAAAGAGCTAAGGGCATATAACTGATTTCATATTCCGAAGGAATATCATTCAAATAGCGAACCCTCTTGGTGTAAAATGCATCTTGATTAATGTCAATTTCGAGTAGTTGGGAAATATACAAATCTGCTTTAATAATTTCAAAATGAAGCACCTTTGTACTAGGATTGCCTCCTATTTTTTTGGCATACTCTCCGAAAGAATCCAACGTATAGTATTGGTTAGCAATTTGATCTTTGGTGATATATGTTCCACTACCTTGAACAGAATAAAGAATATTATTTTTTATTAATTCCTGAATGCTTTTTCTAATAGTTGAGCGACTAACCTCATAAAACTCTGCTAGATGAAATTCCGTAGGAATGGTATCTCCAGCTTTTAATTTACCTGAAATAAAATCATTAAAAATAGCCTTTGCTACTTTCGAGTAGGAGTATTCTTTTTGCATTCAAATTCCCATATTTTTATATATAGTATAAATTTTTTTCCCAAAAATGTAAATAGATAACACCAAATCATTGTTTATATTTCTACGAAATAAAATGTTCTACTAGGTAAATTGTTATTTTATATATATTTAAAATTGAAATAAAAAAATATGAAAAATACTTGCAAATTTGTATACATATTGTATAATATAGATACAAATTTAGATACAAATTAGAAATAAATTAGAAATTTAGGAGTTAATGATGAGTGTTAATATTAAAGAGACGATGCAACGGTTCGGTGCAGCTATGTTTGTGCCCGTGCTACTATTTTCTTTTTCTGGACTTTTAGTGGGTTTGACTATTGTTTTTAAGGACCCAAATATTGTTGGGCCTATCGCCAATCCAGATAGTTTTTTCTACAAAATCATTGTGATTCTCGAGGAAGGTGGGTGGACAATTTTTCGTAATATGCCTCTATTTTTCTGTTTAGGCATCCCTATAGGCTTGTCAAAAATAGCTCCCGAGCGAGCTGTTTTAGCCACTCTCATCTGTTATCTAAGTTTTAACTATTTTATTGGTGCCATTCTTGGATTTTGGGGCCCTAATTTTGGAGTTGATTTTAACCAAGAGGTAGGTGGAGTAAGCGGTTTAGCAATGATCGCTGGGATTAAAACACTAGACACTAGTATCCTTGGAGGGATTTTAGTAGGTGGTATTATTACCGCAATCCACAATAAATATTATGAATTACAATTACCTGATTATTTAGGTGTATTTCAAGGAACATCTTTGGTTCATATGATAGGGTTTTTTGTAATGGTTGCCTTGGCTTTTGCTACTTGTTGGATTTGGCCTCCTATACAAAGGGGCATAGAAGCTATGCAAGGATTTTTAGCTAGTTCTGGCCCTATAGGTGTGTGGATATATACCTTTTTAGAACGTCTCTTAATTCCAACAGGATTACATCATTTTGTTTATGGACCCTTTATTTTTGGACCAGCTGTCGTTCCTAATGGAATTGAACCTTATTGGTTTCAAAATGTTACTGAATTTGTTAATTCTGGACTTCCTCTCAAAGAAGTCTTTCCTGAGGGTGGATTTGCTTTACATGGAAATTCTAAAGTTTTTGGTAGTGTCGGGATTGCCTTGGCACTATATGCTACTGCAAAACCAGATAATAAGAAAAAAATTGCTTCATTACTCATTCCTGCGACATTAACTGCAGTAATAGTAGGGATCACAGAACCCCTAGAATTCACATTTTTATTTATCGCACCTGTATTATTTTTAATACATTCTGTACTAGCAGCCACATTAGCTATGTGTCTCTATATGGCTGGAGTTGTTGGGAATATGGGAGCTGGATTGTTAGCGTTTATCACTACAAATTGGATTTTTACCTTCAAAAATTATCCAGAACTAGTGTTTATCCATATTATTATAGGATTATCTTTTACAGTGATTTGGTTCATTGTATTTCGATTTATTATTCTTAAATGGGATCTAAAGACCCCTGGTAGAGAAGATGATGAAGAAACAATAAAACTTTATACCAAAGAAGATGTTGAAAGTAAGAAAAAAACAGGTTCCCAGATTTCCTTTTCAGATCAAGCTTTATCTTTTTTAAGCGCTCTGGGAGGAGCTGAGAATATTGAATCTGTGACTAATTGTGCTACTAGACTTCGTGTAATGGTAAAAAATCCAGATATCGTACAGAGTCCAAATGTTTTTAAAGAAGCAAAAGCTCATGGAATTATGAAAGAAGGAAATTCTATACAAGTGATTGTTGGATTATCCGTACCTCAAGTACGTACTCAATTTGAAAAATTATTAAAATAAAACCTTAGTTAATTTACTAAAAAATCTTATTATAGTTAGGAGACTATTATGAAAAAATATTCAATTGTTATTGCAGGCGGAGGGAGTACCTTTACCCCTGAAATTTTATTACTACTTTTAAGTCAACAGGATAGACTACCATTAAGAGAGCTAAAACTCTATGATAATGATGCCGAAAGACAGGCTATTGTTGGAGATGCTTGTGCAATCATTATGAAAGAACAAGCTCCCAATATTAAATTTAGTTATACCACAGATCCAAAAGCAGCATTCACTGATGTAGATTTTGTGATGGCACATATTCGTGTAGGTAAATATGAAATGCGTTCCCTCGATGAAAAAATCCCTCTCAAGTATGGAGTAGTAGGTCAAGAAACCTGTGGACCAGGAGGCATGTCTTATGGTATGCGTTCTATAGGTGGTGTCATTGAGCTTATTGACTTCATGGAAAAATATTCTCCTGATGCTTGGATGTTAAACTATTCCAACCCAGCTGCTATCGTCGCTGAAGCTACCCGTAGATTAAAACCAAATTCTAAAGTGTTAAATATCTGTGATATGCCTATTGGGATTGAAGACTCTATGGCATCTATTTTAGGACTCAAATCCCGTAAAGAAATGCAGGTTTCTTACTATGGACTTAATCACTTTGGTTGGTGGACAAGTATTATCGAAAAATCAACAGGTAAAGACCTCATGCCAAAATTACATGAACACGTTTCAAAACATGGTTACGCTGGATACCCAGGATTCCATGCTGATGAAGATTGGACAGATACTTTTACTATGGCAAAAAAAGTCCATGATTTAGATCCTACCACTTTACCTAACACCTATTTGAAATATTACCTCTATCCTGATCATGTGGTGGGGCATTCTGATATTAACTACACAAGAACAGATATGGTAAAAGCTGGAAGAGAAAAAGAAGTATTCGGCGAATGTCGTAGTATTGTCGAAAAAGGAACAGCTAAAGATTCTAAATTTGAAATAGGTGGTCATGCTACTTATATCGTGGATTTAGCAACAGCCATCACCTCTAATACAGGAGAAAGAATGTTATTAATCGTTCCCAATGAAGGTGCTATTTCTAATTTTGATGCCGATGCTATGGTAGAGATTCCTTGTATCGTAGGCTATTCAGGACCACAACCTTTAACTGTTGGGGAAATTCCTCGCTTTCAAAAAGGACTCATGGAGCAACAAATCGCCGTTGAAAAATTAGTAGTTGAAGCTTGGATAGAAGGTTCTTACCTAAAATTATGGCAAGCTCTCACTTTATCAAGAATGGTGCCTAGTGCAAGTGTCGCAAAACAAATACTAGATGATCTTATAGAAGCTAATAAAGGCTTTTGGCCAAAATTGAAATAATTGTTCAATTATTTAACAATACAACCCCCCTATTTAATTATGGGGGGTTTTTGTTATTTAGACATTTAGGCTATTATATTTTCTAAGTTGTGAATACGCTCAGGGTCGTGTATCAATATTTCGTGACATTCTTTAATGCCCGTAAAAACCCAATACTTTTCACACAAAGAATGGGGATAGATTTGCAAATCTTAAAATCATAATGTATAATGATACAATAAAATAAATCAGAAGAGCCACATGTCTAAAAAAAACACTTCCTATCAAGTTATAAAACAAAAATTATTTTCTAAAATTGCAGAACGTATTCATCAAGATTTTATTAACTTAAAACAAGAACACGACAACCTTCCATCAGAGAATCAACTTTCCTCTCATTATCAAGTCAGTAGAACAACGATAAGAAGAGCTTTGGCAGAGCTTGTAGAAAGTGAAAAAATCTATTCCGTTCATGGAAGTGGGAGATATATTCGTTCTAACAAAAGAAGGCAACATTCTCTTAATTTTGTTCTTAGTTTTCATGAAGTTGCTAAAAAAGAAAAAGTTATTCCTTTTACTAAAGTTCTAGACTTTCGTATTCAAGCTGCTGACGCATTCCATGCAGAAAAATTAAATATAAAACAGGGCGATTTAGTTTATTTTACTAAAAGAACCCGTTATTTAAATAAATTTGTCCATTCTATCGAAATTGGTTATATGCCTGTTTCTTTGTTTCCTGATCTAAGTATAGAGATTCTATCTCATTCAAAATACGAATATATCACTCAACAAAAAAACAAAAAAATCAAAAGTCATAACTTGGAACTTATTCCAGCTCACCCACCTCAAGAAATTGCTGATATTTTAAATATTCCTTTAAATACTCCTCTCATTATCACTGCAACGACGAGCTATTTTGATACAGGGGAAATCTTTGAATACACAGAAGCATTCAAGAATCCAGCAAATCATCAATTCCTCATTCACATCGAAAAATAAGCATAACTTATTAAACACAAATGTTTTATCTAAAAATATTTTTTATTCCTTTTTATAGATTGACTTTATATATATATATTGTATTATATAAAAAGAACAACTTGTATCTTTTCTTTTAGAACAAGTTGTTCTTATTAAATAAGGAGATATTTATGAAAAGTTCTAAATTTATGACTTTTTTCTCAAGATTAGGAGCAGCAATGTTTGTTCCTGTCTTGCTATTTGCTTTTGCAGGGATCATGGTTGCTATTACAACTGTCCTAAGTTCCCCATCTATTGTTGGAGGTCTAGCAGATCCTTCGGGGGTATTTTTTAAGATTGTGTATATTGTCAAAGAAGGAGCCTGGACTATCTTCCGACAATTACCTATTATTTTTGTTTTGGGACTTCCCATTGCTCTCGCTGAAAAGGCTGCTGGACGTGCTGTATTAGCAGCAGTGCTTTCTTATCTAACTTTTAATTATTTTATTTCTGCTATTTTAACTCAATTCGGAGGACTTGTTGGAGTTGACATGTCTCAAGCTATAAAACCTGGAAGTGGACTTGCAATGATAGCTGGTATTAAAACATTAGACACAGGGATGATAGGGTCTTTATTGATTGCTTATATTGTTACAGATATCCACAATAAAAATTTTGATACTCAATTGCCTGATTGGTTGGGAACTTTCAGCGGAACTTGTTATGTTGTGATCCTATCTTTCTTTGTTTTAATACCTGTATCTGTACTCACTGTTATCGTTTGGCCTCAAGTCCAAATGGGGATAAATTCTTTACAAGGCTTTATGGCAAATTCAGGATTGCTTGGAGTTTGGGTATTTACGTTTTTAGAAAGAGCTCTTATTCCTACAGGACTACATCATTTTATTTATGGTCCGTTTTCTTTTGGTCCTGCCATAGTCCCAGAAGGTCTAGCTGTCTATTATCCAGCGAATCTTGAAACTTTTATAGCACATACTGGTCCTCTAATAGATATTTATCCAGAAGGTGCTTTCCGTATGTATGGAATGTCTAAAGTCTTTGCTTCTCCAGGAATTGCAGCAGCAATATATTTTACAGCTAAACCAGATCAACGTACAAGAGTGGCTTCCTTGCTTATTCCAGTAACATTAACAGCAATGATGACAGGAATAACAGAGCCTTTAGAATTTACATTTTTATTTCTAGCTCCTATTTTATTTTTAGTACACTCCTTTCTTGCTGCAACTCTAGCCACAATAGCTTATGCTTTTGGTGTTACAGGAGATTTTGGTAGTGGTTTAATAAATTGGTTTGCTACTAGTTGGATTCCTCTATTTCAAAATCACTCAGGAATGATATTTACACAAATTTTTATAGGATTAATATTTACTGGTATTTATTTTATCGTGTTCAAGTTATTAATCGAAAAATTAAATATTAAAACTCCTGGAAGAGAAGATGAATCAGAAATGAAACTTTATAGCAAAAAAGATTTTAAAAATAAAAACAAGAATCTAGAAGGTGAAACAACAACACAATTCGAAGATCAAGCACTTATCTTTTTAAATGCTATTGGGGGAAAAGAAAATGTCGAATCCGTCACTAATTGTGCTACAAGATTAAGAATCAGAGTTAAAGATCCTCAAAAAGTTGAAGCTGACAGCTCTTTTAAAATAGGTGGTGCCCATGGAATCATGAGATCAGATAATAATATTCAAATTATTGTTGGATTGACTGTTCCTCAAGTAAGAGAAGCTTTTGAAAAACTATTATAAAATATCATAAAAGGAGAAAATTATGAGTAAATATTCTATAGTTATAGCAGGGGGAGGAAGTACCTTCACCCCAGAAATCGTATTATTGTTGTTAGAAAGTCAGGACAGACTTCCTTTAAGATCTATTAAGTTTTATGATAACGACGAAAAACGTCAAGAATTAGTGGGTAAAGCATGTGAGATCATGATGCGTGAAAAAGCTCCAGATGTGAAATTTTTATATACCACAGATCCTAAAGAGGCCTTCACCGATGTAGATTTTGTAATGGCTCATATTCGTGTGGGTAAATATGAAATGCGTTCTTTAGATGAAAAGATACCTCTAAAACATGGTGTTGTCGGACAAGAAACTTGTGGACCAGGTGGAATTTCTTATGGAATGCGTTCTATAGGTGGAGTTATTGAGCTTATTGATTACATGGAAAAATATTCCCCTAATGCTTGGATGCTTAATTACTCCAATCCAGCAGCTATTGTTGCCGAAGCAACCCGTAGACTAAAACCAAATTCTAAAGTGTTAAACATTTGTGATATGCCTATAGGTCTTGAAGCTACCATGGCTAAAGTATGTGGATTAAAATCTCGAAAAGAGATGCAAGTACGATATTTTGGACTCAATCATTTTGGTTGGTGGACAGATATTCGTGAAAAGGCTACAGGACGAGATCTCATGCCTACTATTAAAAAACATATAGCAGAGCATGGTTTTCATACAGTGGATTCAAACAGAGATGCCGATTGGACAGATACTTATAAAAAAGCTAAAGATACTTATGCTCTATCTCCAGATATGATTCCTAATTCCTACTTAAAATATTATTTCTTCCCTGATTATGTAGTATCTCATTCTGATATTAATTATACAAGAACAGATATGGTTAAAGAAGGAAGAGAAAAAACAGTATTCGTAGAATGTCAAAAAATCATTGATAAAGGCACCTTCAAAGACAGCTCTTTCCATGTAGGCGGTCACGCTAGTTATATCGTTGATTTGGCTACAGCAATCGCTTTTAATACAGGTGAAAGAATGCTTCTTATTGTTCCTAATAACGGATCTATTTCTAATTTTGATCCTACCGCTATGGTGGAAATCCCATGTATTGTTGGAGTCACTGGTCCAGAGTCTATGAATATGGGAGAAATTCCTCGTTTTCAAAAAGGGCTTATGGAACAACAAGTCGCTGTAGAAAAATTAACTGTAGAAGCTTGGATAGAAGGATCTTACCTAAAATTATGGCAAGCTATTTCTCTATCTCGTACTGTGCCTTCTATGGAAGTTGCTAAAAAAATCCTTGATGATCTTATAGAAGCTAACAAAGATTTTTGGCCAAAACTAAAATAATTATTCAATTATTTAACAACAAAAATCCCCTATTAAATAGGGGATTTTTGTTGTTTAGGCTATTATATTTTTTAACTTCTGAATACTCTCAGGGTCGTGTATCGATATTTCGTAACATTCCTTAATGCCAGCTTGATTTAAGAGTAATCTACATTTTTCAATATCATGTTTATCACCAATATCTGTCTTTGTGATAATACCTATATGTTTTTTATTGGGGAACATACTCATAAAATTAGGGGGAATGTAAATGTTATCAAATTTACAAGGAATGAGCACCCCTATGATAGGGTATTCCGTAGCTAATACTTGAAAACGTCCAAAGAAAATACGATGTTCCATATATTCTCCAGGTGTGTCCAAGACATCCCCTATATACTCTGGTACCACCGTTTTATCTACAAATGAGTCTTGTTTACCTTCTAATAAATTAGCCAATGTGGATTTACCTACACCTTGAGGACCAAGCAATATAATTTTTTTCATATTATGATTTGGTTATAGGGGCAATCGTAAAACCCATCGTGTTTTGTAAAAATAGATTTACTTCTTTAATGGCTTCTTCTACATCAGATACTAAACCAACAATAACTAATGACCCATTAAAACGGTCTAAAAAACCAATCTCTATACTGGCGACTTTTAAGACAAGGTCTGCAACGATTATAACAGCATCACTAGGGGTAATAGTCATAATCCCTACAGATTTACCAGAATGCTCTGTTAAGCCTACTTTTTGTAGCATAGAACTATCTGGTCTTGCTATTATATGGGCTAAGGTTATTTGTTTACCAGGCACATATTCTTGAATGATTCTTTGTTTAGAGTTATTATTATCCATCCAGTTTCCTAATTTTATAAAATATCTATCTTTCATTATATACCTATTATTAAACCCTGTCAAATATGATTTGAAATCTCAAATGGATCAAAGTATCTTATTATACAACAAACAATAAGAGGGTATCAAACGCACTTAACACAATCGTTTTATAGCAAAAATCGTTTGAAAAGGAAACACTTACTATATTAAAGATTGATTTATGAAATGGTTTTTTGTATAATGCCTCATAGGACTTGTCTTGGTAATCCCAAAAAATAAAAATTATAGAGGTTTTTTATGGCAAAATATGACGATGCTTCATGGCATTATGAAGGAGACTACCCAGAAGATTTACCTACAGCAAATGCTGCCACCCACATTGGAATGTTTTTAGCATGGTGTTTTGAAATGGGATTTGCTTCTGAATAGTTAGTAGAAGATGAGAGTGAAAATATAAATCTTGTTATTTCACATAAAATGACAGGAGCAACTTTTTTAATAACAGAATTGGATGAAAAATTCTCCGATAACGATTTAAATGAACTGGGGAATTTATTTGCCCAAAGTTATTATGAAGATGAAACAAAATTTACTAAGCAGTATTCAAGTTATATAAACGACTATTGTGATATATTGGATACAAATGACGAGAAAACATTATACCATGTAAAAGATACATGGGAAAACTATACCCTCCTCAAACCTATTCTTGATACTAGATGGGAGGAATGGAAGAAATTTACAAATTATAAATAAAATTGATTTTGTTAGATTGGAGCTTTGTTATGGAAAAATACATTGCACTTTTACGTGGTATAAATATAGGGGGCAGAAATAAAATATCTATGCCTTTATTGAAAGTCGCTTTTGAGGAAATTGGTTTTTTAGAGGTAGTAACTTATATCAATAGTGGAAATATTATTTTTTCTAGCGCTATCAAAGATAAAAATGAACTGATACAAAAATGTGAGTCTATAATTCTAGATAAATTTATGTTGAATATTCCTGTTACCATTATATCTGAAGAAGAATTATCGGATACCTTGAAGCATACGCCAATATGGTGGGGTATAGATAAAGAATCTATAAACTATGCGATTTTTGTGATTCCTCCTCTTAGTACAGAGGAAGTACTCGCTGAGGTGGGTGAAGCAAATCCAGAATATGAAAAAGTCTCTCATTATGGTGATGTGATTTTTTGGTCTGCTCCCTTAAAGACTTTTTCCAAAGCTCGTTGGTCAAAGATCGCTAGCTCATCTGTAAATAAGAATGTCACCATTAGGAATGCCAATACGGTAAAGAAATTACTTTTACTGACAAGATAAAGAGATTTCTTGAAAATTTCAATGATTAATATAATCCTTATATATAATATGAAAAGCCTCACCACTAATATTGTGATGGGGCTTTTATATTATAGAATTATTGTTAATTAGGTAGTAACTTAATACTTAATTTTATTTAAGCGATGGATAGAATATAAATTCATATCAAAATACTTAATATCTTTACTCATCACAACATTATGATAAGGGTGATAAGTAGGAATCATGGGTAATTCTGTGTAAACAATTTCCTGTATTTCTTGATAAATCAGTTTTCTTTTTTCGCTATCTTGAACAGCACGCCCTTGCTCTAGTAATTGATCGATTTTAGGGTTATCATAAAAAGTATAATTACCACCAGACCCATGAGTATTACTATTTAAAAGAGAATACATACCAATATCTGCATCTGCTGGAATACTAGTCCATCCTAATATAAACATATCAAGATTGCCTTTACGTGCATAATCAAGCATTGTAGCCCATTCTAAAATGTTTACTTCTATATCTAATCCTATTTCTCTTAAATTAGCCTGAATAATTTCAGACATTTTTTTACGAGGTCCTTCTATAGCATAGAGAGGGATTTTAGTGTTTGGGGTAATTCCTGATTGAGCTAGAAGAGCCTTAGCTTTTTCTATATTTCTTTCCCTTTTAGGTAATCCTGTATAAGCTCCAAAAACAGATTTTTGTAGGAGGGAGGTGGCTGTTTCTCCTGCTCCAAAAGCCACCGTATCAACAATCCCTTGAAAGTCTATAGCCATAGCGATAGCCTGTCTTAGGGTCTGATTGGTTAGAGGCCCTTTACTGGTGTTAAAACCTAAGTAATGCACTGTAGGAAAAGAAGCCTCTTTATAAATGACATCTTTAGAAGCTACTAAGCGTTCTCTATCAGATCCATCAAGATCATAAGCAACATCAGCCTCTCCTGTTTCTACAATAATAGAACGAACAGAAGCATCAGGAACAATAATAAAATTAACAGTGTCTACCTCTGCTACGTCGCCCCAATAATTAGCATTCTTTTTCAAGACAATATTTTGCCCTCTATTCCATTCTACAAGTTGAAAAGGTCCCGTCCCTATTTCTAAGGATTTTAATTCTTCTGTGTTAAATTCTTCACTAGTCATCAGCATTCCTGCGTGAGATAGTAAAGCAAGTGCTGGAGCATAAGGTTTTGATAAATTAACTTGAAAAGTATTGTCATTTACGACAGTGGCATTATCAATAACACCTAAAACAGTAGATAAAGAAGATGATTTTACAGCGGTATTAACACTATATACAGCGTCTTCTACAGTGAATGGTTTTCCATTATGAAATACAACATTTGTTTTTATGGTAATTTGTAAAGTAGTGGGATTTATATTTGTCCAAGTTTCTGCTAGTTCTGGAATAACTTCTCCTTCTGGAGAAACAGAAATTAATCTGTCATAAATTTGCCATCTTACTTTATAAGAAGGAATATCATTAGATTCAAAAGGAGTTAGAGACACAGGTTCTATTCCTAGAGCTACTGTTAATTTTTTTCCTGATTCTGTTGATCCGCAAGCTACAATAAAGAAGCTTAGAAATATGATATAATAATTTTTAAACATGTTTTTATCCCTTTTTATTTATATTTTGATTTGCATTTTTAATAATTTCTACCGTGAGTTCAAAGGCTTTTATAAAAGACGAGATAGGTAGAAATTCAAAATTCGAATGAAAGTTATG
>CAMQVI010000012.1 GCA_947038195.1 uncultured Brevinema sp. | reverse complement strand
AAAATATTCTCGTAATTCTGCTCTGAGATTTCTAGCATCATTATCTTCTTTATCTTTATTTCTAAAAAACCATGTAATAAAAAAAGTAATGAGGATAGGAAGCATAATATTAATCAATGTTGCTGAGTTGTCTGTGAAATATTTTAATATAGCTTCTAAGATTTCCATATTAAGTCCTTATATTAAATATTAATAGTGGCTACTAGTCTTCCTTATCTTTTTGCGCTTCTGCCTCAGCTTTTTCATCACTAGCTATTATGGATTGTTCTAATTCTCCCTGTTTTTTCCGCGTAAAGATTTTAATCTTTTGAGTAAACGCAGCTACTTTTTCAAAATTTGAAATAAATTTTTTGAAAGGGGTGGGTACATTTTGGGGCAGAATAACCATCACAAAAATAAGCCATACAATAATTATAGCTACAATAGTAGGTATAACCCCTAAAATTGTTAGACTCTGTATGATAGATAATTGGGTAGCTCCATGCACTAAGAATAAAAGAGGGATAGCACCTATAGCCAGAGCGGAGAATATTTTCACTTTTTTTGGAGGCTCTTCATCGGCTTGGATGGTTTTCATTAAAGAGGTAGCAATAACAAAAGTTGCACTATCATAGGTAGTGACGAGGAAGATAATCCCTACAATAAGAATCATAAACATCCAAAATTTAGCAAAAGGCAGGGTATTGAGTAAAGCGATATTTGCCGTGATAGGACCTACCGTATTTACAAGCTCAGCAAAATTCAATTTTCCTGTAACTTCTGCATGCATAGCATAGCCACCCATAACAGAAAATGCTAAAATACTCCCTAAAGTACCATAAAATACAGTCCCTAGAAACATATGAGCAAGAGAGCGTCCCCTCGAAATTCTTGCTATGAAAACACCCATGAAAGGAGCATAAACGAGCCACCAAGCCCAGTTAAATGAGGTAGACTGTTGAGGGATTTGACTAACTTGAATAGGATCTAGCCAAGTTAACATAAGGGGTAAATAGTTAATCATTCGCCCTACACTAGAGAACATTGTGCGTATAATAAAAGACCAAGCATCAGTAAACATAAAAGCTAACATTACAAAGAGATAAAGGTAGACATTCCAAGTGCTAAATTTTTCTATCCCGTCCTCTAAACCCTGATAAGCTGAATAGGTAAATAAGACCATGGTAATAGATAAAACAATAACATTTAGCTGATTATCTGCTAGATACATTCCTACATTAGGGACGATTTCTTTGATAAGGGCAGATAAAAAAGGAGTTCCTAAAATAAGAGTAGTAGTAGCACCACCCATTAGACCTATTACGAAACATACATCAATAAAAGATAAAAAATTAACATGTTTATCAGAAACGTAGGGCTCCAAGCCATCAGAAAAACGCATAGTGGGTCTTTTCTCAAAAAAGAGAATGCAGGCTATAGGTAAAGCTGTTAAAGAATATAATAACCAAGCAGGGATACTCCAATGAAAGAGAGCTAAAGCGGCACCCCATTCCATTGCTAAAGGGGTTTTAGGCTCTGCTAAGAAAGGAGCATTGTAGTAGTATAGAGCCCATTCCGCAAAAGACCAGTACATTAAGCTTGACCCCATCCCTCCAGCAAAAAGCATATAAGCCCAACTTGTTTCTTTGAATTCACAAGTAGTATCTGTTTTTTTATAAACCAAAGCTCGAAACTTAGGGCTTACCAAGATATAAATAGCAATACCTAAGGCAAACAGTACAAGGGAAAAGTAAAGAAAATCTAATTTAGTTAAAAGCCAATTTCTTGTCATATCTAAATAACTAATAAAAGATTCGGGTATAATCTGCATCAGTAACGTTACCAGCAATATATATCCACATATAATTACAACCATATGATTTTTAACCATTGATATCTCCTTAGATATAATATTTATTTATTATAAATGATTTACCTGTAAATTTCAATTACTAAACCGTATATAAACGAATGTCACCCATTTCCTTAAAATATAATATAATTAATCTTCAATCTCTTGACAAAAAGATAATATCCTCCTATAATATAAGTGCACTTACAATAAGTGCACTTATATTATAGGAGGATATTAAATGTTTAATTTTGAACATAGTATTGATGGAGATATTGACTTATCAAAAGTGTGGGAGCTGTATTTTGATGTATCTCATTGGAAGAAATGGGATAAAGAGCTAGAGAGTGTCACACTACAAGGGGAGTTTGTTAAAGGGAGTGCAGGAGGAATGAAGATGAAAAATGGTCAATCCTTACCTTTTATTTTAGATAGTGTAACCCCTATGTCTGAATTTACTACAGTTTCCACTCTTGGGGCTATTGTTGTTAGCTTTGGGCATACCATCACATCTAAAACTATTACCCATACTGTGCAAATTCATGGAGGTGAAGATAAGCTAGTAGAAAATATAGGGAAAGCAATAGTAGCACACATCCCTGAAAGTATGGACACCTTACTATCTTTATCGCAACAATAGTATGAGATATTCTGAATATAAATCTCCTGAAGAGAGTACTGGGCTTCTGTTTTGGCAAGTATCTACTCTTTGGCAAAGGGCTGTTAAAGAGGCACTTCGTCAATATAAGTTGACACACACACAATATGTTATCTTAGCGGTGATAGAAGAATTACAGGAGACAGGTATTAAAATCACACAAAAAAGAATTGCTGACTTTTCTATGATAGACCCCATGACGGTATCATCTACTTTAAAATTACTTGAAAAAAAAGGATTGACAAAAAAAAGTCCTCAAGAAAATGATATAAGAGCTAATCAAATTAGCAACAGAAAAGCAGGAACTATATTACTTCAAAAAGCAATCAAAATAGTAGAGGAGCTTGATAAGAAATTTTTCTTTGAGGATACTAAAAACCATGCGACATTTCAAATATTACTAACAAGTCTAAAGAAAAAGAATTTTACTTAGTATGCAATAATAAAATCTAATCAATTAGTGCCATAAAATGTATTAGAAAAACCCCTAGGTCAAACTTAGGGGTTTAATTTGTAATTTAATTTAAATACTAGTCTTTTCTTGATCTTAACTTAGCTAATAATCTTAAGATTTCAAGATATAACCATATTAAAGTAACTAATAAACCAAAACCTGCATACCATTCAAAATACTTAGGTATGTGTTGCTCGGCACCTCTTTCAATGAAATCAAAATCAAGTAATAAATTAAAAGCTGCTAATCCAGCAACAGCGGCATTGATTCCAATTGCAAGATTTGAATTGCCGTGTAAAAATGCGATAGGCATATTAAATAAAGATAAGATAAAAGCTATAAAATAAAATACTGCCACAGCAGCTGTCGCCCCAATGATAACACTTTTAACAGTTTCTGTTACTCTTATAATTCTATATTTGTATAAAAATAGCATTATAAATAACACTAGAGCGGTTATAGATACTGCTTGAATTACAATCCCTGGGTAGACTGCTTCAAAATAGGAAGATATCCCCCCTAAAGCGAGCCCTTCAAAAACAGCATATATAATAATAGGGGTTTTAATAGCAACAGTTTTTTGTTTAAATATAACAACTAGTGCAGTAATAAATCCTGCAACAGACGCCCCAATAGTTATCATACTAGAGAGACTGGGGTCTACATAAAAAAAGATAAAGGCATTAATTGTACCTGTGATCATTAGTATTATTGTTAAAAATAAAGATATATTAACAGACCCTGATACTGTCATTACTTGTTCATCAGCATAAGAGTATTCTTCTAAAATACTATCTTGAAAAACGGGATTAGCCATAAATAGCTCCTAATTGTATAATTTAGCACACACATTAAATTATACAATAGTGGCTATTCTTTGTCAAATAAAAAATATTTTCAATTTAAGGATATTGTATATTTGACTAAAACATTGAAAAAAATATTCATATCGTATATAATACACAATAATTTCAAATCCTTTATATTAAGGAAATTTTTAAAAAGAGGCATTCTATGGCACCAGAAAGAGGCACTTTCAATTCTCGATTCGGATTTATTTTAGCCTGCGTAGGCTCTGCAGTAGGTATCGGTAATGTTTGGCTTTTTCCTTGGCGTGTAGGGGAATTTGGTGGAGCTATTTTTTTAATACAATACTTTATTCTTGTTCTTCTATTAGGAGTGGTAGGTTTAATGGGTGAATTCACCCTAGGTCGTCTTACCAAATCTGGACCTATCAGTGCTTTCGAAAAAGCGTTCAAAACGAGAAATAAAGACTGGGGTGGCTGGATAGGGGCTATTCCTATGTTTGGAGCTTTGGGTATTGCTATAGGTTATGCTGTAGTAGTAGGATGGATATTACGCTATACGTGGGGTTCTATAGATGGATCTATGATGAATAGTAATATCGAGGCATATTTTGGTGAAATTATTGGAGAGTTTGGCAGTGTTAAATGGCATATATTGGCAGTGTCTATGACTACAGGGATTCTAACCTTTGGTGTATCTAATGGTATAGAAAAAGCGAATAAAGTTATGATGCCTTTATTCTATGTTCTATTTGTTATATTACTTATTAGAGTACTTACTCTGCCTAATATAGGAGAGGGAATTGCTTATCTCTTAGTCCCTAAGTGGGAAGTCCTTCAAAATCCTCGTGCTTGGGCTATTGCCTTAGGACAAGCCTTTTTTTCTCTATCTTTAGCGGGTAGCGGAATGGTAGTCTATGGTTCTTATTTAGATAAAGATGTAAATATAGTTAGTGCTAGTTTACAAACAGCTTTATATAGTTCTATAGGAGCATTACTATGTGCTTTTGTTGTGATTCCAGCTGTATTTTCTTATAATGTAGACCCTACAGCGGGGCCTCCTTTGATATTTTTAGCCTTACCTCTCGTCTTCCAACAAATGCCCTTTGGGCAGCTTTTTGCTGTATTATTCTTTACGTCTGTGCTATTTGCCGCTGTAACTTCTCTTATGAATCTTATGGAATGTCCTATTGAAGCTTTACAAGACAGATTTAAATTGCCTCGTATTCCAGCTGTACTTATTGTAGGTGGTTTTGTGCTAGGGGTAGGGGTATTTATAGAAAGTGCTGATAAAGTAGGGGCATGGATGGACTTTGTATCTATTTATATTGTGCCAATAGGTGCTTCTATGGCTGCTATTGTGATGTTCTGGATTTTTGGGATAAAAGTCTTTAGAGAAGAAATCGCCCAAGCGCTCCCATTGTGGTTTGATCATTATGCAAAATACGCTTTTGTAGGAATTACAATCATGATCGTAATTTTAAGTTTTACGAAGAGTCTATAATCAAAAACTCCCTATTTTTAATAGGGAGTTTTTTTATCTTTTTTTCTGTGCCTTATAATAATATTTTATTAGCAAGAGCAAAAGCTCCCATTAATCCAGGGTCATTGTGAAGCTGAGCAGGAACGATAAAATTTTCAACATCTATAAATATTTTTTTCTGCCCATAACCCCCAAGAGCATCGAGATAATGTTCTTGGATTTTTTTTAGAAGGAATTCTTGATTCATTACACCACCACCGAGAATAATTCGTTGAGGAGCATAAGCCAATGTAGTGTTAACACATGCTATACCTATGTAGTGAGCTACATTATCCCAAATAGGAGACTCTTGAGGAATATCTTCTCCCTTTATTCCAAAGCGATGATAAATACCAGGACCTGAAACGAGACCCTCTAAGCAATTTTTATGAAAAGGGCAAGAGCCCCCCTTAGGGGTATCTTCTTCTAAAACAGGAATTAGCATATGTCCTATTTCTCCATGTAGCTCCCCATGATGAAATTGATTGTTGAGCCACAATCCTGCTCCCACACCAGTACCAACAGTGTAGTAAATAGCGTTTCTAAGCCCTTGAGCGGCTCCCCATGTTAATTCTCCTAGCAATGCAGCATTTACATCATGCTCTATTACTATAGGGCGATTAAAGTGTTCTTTCAAGGTTTTATAAATATTATACTGTTGCCATTGGATTTTAGGAGTGCTAAGAATAGTGCCATACTCTTCAGAATCTCTGTCCAATTCTATAGGCCCAAAAACACCCACACCGATTGCTTCAAAATTTTTACATTGAAAATAATTGATAATCTTATCCATCGTTTCTGTAGGTGATGTGGTTTCTATTCTTATGGAGTCTAAAATTTCACCTTTCTCATTTCCAATACCACAAATAAATTTCGTTCCACCACCTTCAATGCCTGCTACGATTGCCATAGGTTACTCCTAAAAAATATATGTTTTATTATAAAATATAATACTAAAAAGTCAAGAGGATATTAATTAAAAAGGCTTATTACCTTATTGATAGAGAAAGCTTATTTAGATATATTTATATAAATACTTGAAATAACTTTTAAAGTTAGTTATAATCTTGTTTATATAAAATATTATTGATAGTAAGGATGTTTATCATGATTCGTACTCGTTTTGCCCCTTCACCTACAGGACATATCCATGTGGGGAATGTTCGCTCTGCTATGTTTGGCTGGCTTTTTGCTCGTAGTCAAAAAGGAAAATTTATTATTCGTATTGAAGATACAGACCTAGAACGCTCTAAACCAGAATACACAGATATGCTTCTTAATGATATGGAATGGCTTGGTTTAGACTGGGATGAAGGGCCTAGGGTGGGTGGCGATTATGGTCCTTATTTTCAAACTCAACGTGGAGATACCTACCAAAAATACACTCAACAGTTATTAGATAGTGGACATGCTTTCAAGTGTTATTGTTCTGAAGATGAATTAACAGCAGAAAGGGAATTAGCCGAAAAAGAATCTCGGCCTCCCCATTATAATGGATCTTGTCGTTGCCTTACAGAAGAGCAAAAAATAGCTTTTGAGACAGAAGGGCGTGCGCCTGTTATCCGTTTTAGAGTTTTTGAGGAAGCTTTTATTCTTAATGATATGATTAAGGGAGAAGTGACTTTTCCTAAAGGCATGGTAGGGGATTTTGTTATTGTTCGTGCTAGTGGTATTCCTGTTTATAACTATGCTGTTGTTATTGATGACCTTACTATGGATATTACCCATGTCTTAAGGGCAGATGAACACCTCTCTAACACTGTAAGACAACAAATGATATATAAAGCTCTAGGCATGCCTGAGCCTAAATTTGGGCACATGGCTTTAGTTTTAGGGGAAGACAGGAAAAAGCTTTCTAAAAGACATGGGGCTACCAGTATAGAAGAGTTTAGAAGACTAGGGTATCTACCAGAATCTTTACGCAATGCTTTGGCTTTGTTGGGGTGGTCTAGCCCTACAGCAGAAGAAATCATGCCTACTAGTAAAATTATAGAATTATTTGATATTAATAGGGTATCAGCATCTCCTAGTGTCTTTGATTTTAAGCGTTTGGATTGGATTTCAAGACATGATATTATGAATACAAATATAGAAAAAATCATGGATCTTTGTATCCCTTATTTAGAAGAAAAACAATATGACCTTTCTGATAAAAAATACCTCAAATCTATTATCGAAATAGTAAGAGGTAATTGTAATCATTTATCAGAAATCACGGATTTTGTAGATTATTTCTTTGATAAGGATTATATTGTAGATCAAGAAATCAAAGACTTATTAGCTACAGAAGAAGCACAAGAAGTGATTAAATCCTTCGCTAAGGCTTTATCAGAGGAAGATAGACCTTTGGACAAAGATGTTTATAAAGACCTTACAACTATTGTTAAAGAAGAAACAGGGATGGGTGGTAAAAAATTATTTATGCCTATTAGAGGAGCTTTGACAGGTAAAGCTCATGGACCAGAAATGTTTTTAATCTTACCGATTTTAGGGAAAGAAAGAGCGTTAAATCGATTGCTTGTTTAAGACTGTATTCTATATTTAAAAGGAGAAACTTATGTTTGATTTTTTAGCCTGTGTGCTAATAAGTGTAGCGATTTTATTAATATGGAGCTTAGGAAATATTATGCTCACAAATTTCAAATGGATGCAAAAAATGATGACACCTATACATGTTTCTTTGCGTGCCATTTTAGAATATATTGTGTTTCAGTTAAAGCGATTTTGGTGCTTTTTAAAAAGCCTACTTCATAGAGGCAAAGGAAAAATATTGCAATTTTCTCAAAAAGAAATTGAAAACTTATCTACACAATTAGAGATGATCATACTTGAGGCGAAATAATGGGTGCTTTGTACGAAAAAGCCTTAGCTTTAAAAGAACTTTTTAATGAAGATTGGAGGTATCTTTGATTTAGATCAAGATATCGCTAAATTAGAACAATTAAAAAAAGACACAGAAAATCCCCAGTATTGGGAAGATCACCAAAAAATGAGAGAATTAAATTCCGCTGTGTCTCGAGTAGAAAAAGAACTAGCTCCTTGGCTACCCTTTCAAGCAAAAATTGAAGATTTAATAGAATATATTGTACTTGCTGAAGAAGAAAATGATGCTAGCGCTCTCTCTCAATTAGAAAAAGAGTATGGCTCATACACCCAAAAATTAGAACAATTAGAAATTCGTATCCTCTTAAGTGGGGAAACAGATTATTGTAATGCTTATCTAAATTTACATCCTGGTGCGGGAGGAACGGAATCCCAAGATTGGGCAGAAATGCTCTTAAGAATGTACCAACGTTGGGCTTTAAAAAGAGGTTTTGAGGTAGATATTGTTTCTTTAGAATCAGGAGAAGAAGCGGGTATTAAAGATGCTACTCTTCATATTAGAGGAGCTTATGCTTTTGGTTATTTAACAGCAGAAAATGGCATTCATAGGCTGGTAAGACTATCCCCTTTTAATGCTCAAAATAAAAGACAGACGTCTTTTTGTGGCGTTAGTGTTTCTCCAGAAATTGATGATAGCGTAGAAGTCCTTATTGAAGATAAAGATTTAAGAATAGATACTTTTAGGGCTAGTGGTGCTGGTGGTCAACACGTAAACAAAGTGTCTTCAGCGGTGAGAATCACACATACTCCTACAGGAGTAGCCGTAAGCTGTCAAAGTGAACGTTCTCAATTACAAAATAGAGATACAGCCATGAATCTTTTACGCTCTAAACTTTACGAGATAGAAAAAGAAAGAAAAACCCAAGAAACAGCCGAAAAAGCTTTAGAAAGAAAGTCCGTAGAATGGGGCAATCAAATACGCTCCTACACGTTCCAGCCTTCTGTTATTGTAAAAGATCACAGGACAAACATCGAAAAAGGCAACGCTCAAGCCGTAATGGACGGAGAAATTGATGATTTTATTATTGCTTGGCTCAAAACTTACAAAACTAAAAATAATTAGATAGGAATTACCATGAAAGCATTTATATTTGCAGCAGGATATGGCACTAGAAATTTACCAGCTACTAAAACGCTCCCAAAAGAATTATTTCCTTTATATGATAGAACCGCTATGGACTTTATTCTTGAAGAATGTGAAGAAGCTGGAATTACAGATATTGTCATCCTTAGCAGTAGGCGTAAAAAATCTCTTGAAGATTATTTTGATAGAGATATAGAATTAGAAACAATCTTAGAAAACGCTGGTAAAATAGAAGAGCTAAAAAAAGTCCAAAGACCCAGTAAATTTAATACGACCTTCATACGTCAAAAAGAGATGGGTGGGACAGGACATGCTCTTTTAACTGCTAAATCCTCACTTAAAGATGAACCTTTTGTCGCTTTTTTCCCTGATGATATTATTATAGGTAAAGTAGGTGGCGCTAAGCAGATTTTAGACGTCTACCAAAAAACAGGTCTCTGTGTTTTAGGGGCTAGAGAAGAACACCACAATATTTCTGCTTATGGTGTTATAGAATACCAAGAAAAAGATGGTGTTAATTACGTTACCCGTGTGGTCGAAAAGCCTAAAGCAGGAACAATAGATTCTAATCTCGTATCCGTAGGACGTTTTATTTACACCCCTGAATTTTTAGATGCTTTAGAGGAAAACTATAGATCCCACAAATCTGGGGAATTTTACCCTATGGGAGCGATGATGGTACTTGCTCAACAAAACAAATTATTAGTTAAGAAGTTAGAAGGTAAAATTCTTGATATAGGCAATCATAATTCTTATCTTAATACCTTCTTAGAATATGCTGATACTAGCTCGGAAGGGAAAAAAATTATTGATGAATTCATCAATAATAGAAAGTAATATGTTGATTAGAAGATATGAAGATAAGGATAAACCTTCTATTTTAAATTTAGGTCAGAATTTTGAACTAACTCCTTATGTAGTTGATAAAAAATTTAGGAATCTTACAAGCTGTAGGATTCCTTTATTGGTAGATAGACAGCTAGCCAACCCTCAGATTGTTACTTTAGTGGCCTGCGAGGGTGATAAAGTTATTGCTTTTTTATCCTATATGGTAGAAAGAGATCTGTCAGAATATCATCAAAAAAAAATAAACTCATCCCCCCTCTGTGCTTCTATTTTATTTGTCACAGTTGATAAAGAATTTAGAGGTAAGAATATAGCCACCACTCTAATAGAACAGTGTTTCAAAGAATGTAGAAAGTTAAGAGTTACAGTTATAAGGGTGGGGACAGATTTTGGTAATCAAAATGCCTTATCTTTGTACCAAAAATTAGACTTTGAAATAGTATTAACTTGGTATATTTATAGGATTTATAAAGATGAATTTAAGCCTTTAATGAGTAGTCCCTCTTTTATTCCTATAAAATCCAAACTTTCTATTGAAGCTACAGAAAAAACGATCGCAAGACGGCCTCTTCCTTGGTTTTATGAGCCTAAGCTAAATACGGAACATACCTATCAATATCTTGCCTCTAAGAAAGAACAAAAATTAAACAGTTTACAAATATATCAAGCAGAATGTCATCAAAAAAAAATAGGTTTTACTCTTAAAAGAGATTCTCTAAGAGAGAGTTACTATAAAATAAAAGGTAGTCTTTGGAATATGGAAGATCTTGTTGAGTCGGAGATAAGAGGTCAGATTTTACCAATTTATATCAAACAAGTTATTAAAAATCTCCCCGATTTTTTAATGTTAGAATCTTGGGTTTGTGCTCATGATTATGAAACCCAACATATCTTAAAACAAGTAGGAATGAAAGCAGTTTATGGTGGTATATCCCTTAGGAGAGATATATAAAAAAGGAAAGAGCACTATTGTTTAAGAACGTAATCCTATAAAAGAGAGTATTCTTCTCATATCTCCTTGATTTCTGTAAGAAAAAAATTGCTCATTACCTTGAGAAGAACATAGGGTACATAGCTTTGTAGAGCGTATTTGATGAGGCTTTAGTCCAACGGTAAGGAGATTTTGAATAAGGATATCTTGCATGGGAAGAAAGCCTTTTTCTTCAGAAATTTCAATCCCAAACTCTTCTAGAATGTCTTTACCTACTTCATAACAAGAGGCACAAATATGGGGACCAATTTGCACTATGAGCTTATCAATATTAATATCAAAGTCAGCCTTCATTTTTATTATGGTATTTTCGGTAATATGATCTCTTAGTCCTATGCGTCCACTATGAGCAATACCTATTGCTTTTTTATCAGGAGCATAAAGGAATACAGGGATACAGTCTGCGGTAGGCACAGCAATAAATAGCTTAGGTTTATTGGTAATCAAGGCATCCGTTTCTTTGTTTAGGTCATCGTTTGCAATATTACAAACGATATTACTATGAGTAATATAAGGTGTGTAAACTTTCGTAAAATCACACAAGCCCAATAATCTTTGATGACATTCTAAGATGTGGGAGTAAGGGTTTTCAGGAGATCTTTTAGAACAATCTCCCCATTGATCTGTAGTTGTACCTGCGATTAATTCAGGAAAATCAGTTAAAAAAGGAATAATCATCATGCACTCTCTAATTATTTTATACCTTAAGTATAGCCTATTTAGGGTGAAAAATCTAGTATGCGGTCCGTGTTCTTATTATAAATATTGTGCTATAAAGTTGACAATTGATGGGATTTGGGTTATTATGTAGAAGTGCACGATGGGTTTTTAGCTTAATGGAGGTTCACTAATATGAAAAAAAGACATTTTCGATTTTTTCATAATAAATCTATTTTCGCGATATCTTTGATATTTGCGTTTTTTATAGGCATTTTCTTTGGAAATATTAGACAAGATAGAGTTAAAGGTAATTTGTTTGGACAAGATGCAGCTTTAGATGAAGATTACTTTCGTTACTATAATATGTTTCGTCAAAGCTATAAAATTATACAAGATGAGTACGTAAATCCTGATCAAACAGATTCTAAAACTCTTTTATCGGGAGCTATTAGAGGTATGTTAGCTGCGACAGGGGACCCTTACACGGACTACCTTCCTCCTGAAGTAGCTGCAGAATTTGCTGCCAATATTAATGCCACTTTCTATGGAGTAGGTATTCGTATAGAAATGAGAAACAATTGGCTTACTGTTGTTGCTCCTATCAAAGGAACTCCTGCTGCTAGAGCCGATTTACAAGCAGGTGACCAGATTGTCGAAATTGATGGAGAAAGTACGGAAGGGTTTACTTCTTTAGAAGCTGTTAGTAAAATACGTGGTGAAATTGGAACTAAAGTAGATTTAACTATTGCCCGTGAAGGGGTAATGCAGGCTTTTACTGTTTCCTTAGAGCGCTCTAAAATTGATATAGATACCGTAGAATATGCCACCATCCCTCATAATGACAGTAAAATTGGATATCTTAAAATCATAGAATTTGGAAATCCTACAGAAAAAGAATTTGAAAAAGGTCTGAAAACAATTTTAGCAGACAATCCTGACGGTTTAGTATTAGATGTTAGAAATAATCCTGGTGGTTTATTAACAGCTGTGGCTAAAATCGCTGATATGCTTATAGATGAGGGTCTTATTGTTTATACAAGAGGGCGTATTGCCTCAGAAAATTATGAATTTAAAGCTTCAAAAATAAATACTTTAATTAAAAAAGATATTCCTATTACTATCCTTGCTAACCAAGGTTCTGCTTCCGCATCTGAGATTTTAATTGGAGCTTTAAAAGATACCGATAGGGGTGAAGTGGTCGGTAAAACAACTTTCGGTAAAGGTAGTGTCCAAAAAACTCAACCCCTTGCTGATGGTTCTATTTTGAAATACACTATTGCCAAATATTACACACCTGCAGGTAATTCTATTGATAAAATTGGTATTGTTCCTGATGTAGAAGTTAATATGTGGTATGATGATCTTACTGATATGCAAAAAACGAGTGTTATCCAACTCCAAATAACAAACTACATCCCAAACTTACTACAAAAAAGCCCTAATCCCTCTAAAGAAGAAATCGATACTCTTTATACTACTATTACCGAGGAAGGCTTTAATATTCCTAGAGATACCCTAGGATTTTTAGTATTACAACGTAAAAATGCCGCGTCTGATGAAGTTTATAATTTACAGCTAGACGCCCAGTTAGTAAAAGCTTTAGATGTAAATATAAATCAGGAAAGAAAACAAAATTACAATTATCATCACACTCCTAAAACGGGAGAAGAATTAAAAGAAATGAAAAAAAAGGCTTTAGAAGCTCTTGAAAATAAATCTTAAACAATTAAGGATATTTTATGCCTTGGATTTTTTCTCCAAAGAATAAAAATGTATCTCCTTCCAAACAAGAGGATACTGTTTATAAATGTAAAGAATGTCATCATGCTAGTACTAGAGAAGATTTTAACACCAACAACAAAGTATGTCCCCATTGTAATCATCATGAAAGGCTCTCGGCTTACGAAAGAGTTAATCTTCTTCTAGATCCGCATTCTTTTATAGAAACTAATGCCAATTTGCTGGCTATTGATTTTTTAGGCTTTTATGATGGAGAAGTTAGCTACGAAAGTAAATTAAAAGCCACAAGACAACAAAAACATATTAATGATGCTGTTATTACAGGTAAGGGAACTCTAAATGGTTTTCCTATATATATCGCCTGTATGGATTTCTCCTTTATGGGAGGGAGTATGGGCTCAGTTGTAGGTGAAAAAATTACAAGAGCTATAGAAAGTGCTACAAAAGAAAAAACTCCTGTGATTATAGTGAGCGCTTCTGGTGGTGCAAGAATGCAAGAGGGGATTCTGTCTCTTATGCAAATGGCAAAAACTTCTGCAGCCCTTGAAAGACATGGAGAAGCTGCTTTATTGTATTTATCTGTGCTTACGAATCCCACTACAGGAGGAGTGACGGCTTCTTTTGCTATGTTAGGGGATATGATAATCGCTGAACCGAAAGCTTTAATTGGCTTTGCTGGTCCTAGGGTGATTTCCCAAACAATTAAACAAAAGCTCCCCGAAGGATTCCAAAGATCTGAATTTATTCAAGACCATGGCTTTGTGGATATCATTAGCCATAGAAATGATCTTAAAAATACCCTATCCAAATTAATCAATTATACGAGTTAACTATGAGTATTATTCAAGGTAATGAACAAGTACAAACCTTATCAGGTCTTGTAGCTAACGGACTCCAAAAATCCTACGGGAAACGTTTAGTCGTAAAAGGGATTTCTGTTAATGTACAAGCTGGAGAGGTTGTTGGTCTCTTAGGTCCAAACGGAGCGGGAAAAACAACTACTTTTAGCATGTTAGTAGGGCTATTGAGACCCAACGAAGGGGAAGTGCTTCTTGATGGTGATAATATTACGCACCTTCGTATGTACCAAAGAGCAAGAAGAGGCATAGGCTATCTTCCTCAAGAATTATCTATTTTTCGTAAACTAAGTGTAGAAGATAATATACGTGCTGTACTGGAAATACGAGGATTAGATAAAGAAGAAATAGACCAATCTACCGAAAATCTTCTTACGGAATTAGGCTTACATCATATACGGAAGCAACAAGGGTATACCTTGTCTGGAGGAGAAAAAAGGCGTACAGAAGTAGCTAGAATTCTTGCTATTCAACCTCGTTTTTTATTAATGGACGAGCCTTTTACAGGGATTGACCCCATCGCTATTGCCGATATTCAACGACTAGTTTTAGAGCTCCGTAGTAAATGGGGATTAGGGATTCTTATCACAGATCATAATGTTAGAGAAACCTTGAAAATCGTGGATAGAACTTATATTTGCTATGATGGACAAATTCTCGTTAGTGGCTCTGCTCAAGAGCTTGTGGAAAATGAAGAAGCAAGACGCACCTATTTAGGGAATGACTTTACAATATAATATTGAGTGATAAGCTTTTAGATAAAATCCCCTAAAAAGGATTGGCTAAAAGCTTATTTTCGTTATACAGGGAAGGAATTTTATGGTTTTAACAGTAACACTTAATCCAGCAGTGGACTATCATGTTGGATTAGAGCATCTAAAACAGGGAGAAAGTTTATCTGCCTATAATTCTTTATTTTTTGCAGGAGGAAAAGGAATCAATGTATCACTTGTCTTAAAAAATCTTCAAGTAGAAACAAAGGCTCTAGCATTATTAGGGGGATTTACAGGCGAGTATATTAAATCCTTAACGAAAGACATCCTTATCAGTATCCCTATTAAGGAAACTACAAGAATTAATATAAAATTAAAAACATTGGAAAATGAAACAGAAATTCATGGTCAATCACCTTGTATTGATGATGCAGAATTAAATTTACTAAAACAACAATTATTTGATTTAAATCCTAACTATTTAGTTTTATCAGGTTCTGTTCCCAATTCTTTACCCAATAATGTTTATTGTCAATTAATGGATCAAGTGGCTAACGATACAAATATCATATTAGATACGAGAGGAAAAGCTCTAAAAGAAGCTATTTCTTATCGTTCTGTTTTTTTAGTAAAGCCTAATAAAGAGGAGTTAGGAGAATTTTACGACTGTACAATACATTCTAACGAAGAAGCTTTAGAATATGCTAAAAAATTCTACGAAACATACAATATTAAACATTTAATTGTTTCTCTAGGCAAGGATGGAGCTTATTTTCTATCGGATGATAAGGTTTATAAGGCTCAAGCATTAAAAGGGGAATTGATTAGTAGTGTAGGGGCTGGAGATTCTATGATAGCTGGATTTGTGGCTCAATTTATCAAATCTAATGACCCTTTAGAGGCCTTCCAGCACTCAATGTCATGTGGGGGGCAGGGACAGCCTTTTCTAATGGTCTGTGTAGCTTGAAAACGGCTGAAGAATTAAACTACCACGTTAAAGCAGCCCTTTTATAAATAGCAAACAGTAGTGTTTTACACCTACTGACTTATGGTAGTTGTTGTGCAATAATTTTCTAAAAACGTCAAGTGATTATTAACTATTAAATAAGCTACACTCTATTTGAGAGTGTAGCTTATTTTTACAATAAAGGTAAATGTCTTGTAATAGGATCTATTAATTCAATAGGAGCTGGACCAAATCCAATAGCAGTAAGAGTTGGCTCTCCACCAAACTCTGTTTTACCTGCGTCACGGATGAGAGAACAGGCTAGTCCTGTCTCTTGTATTTTTACCCACAAATCCAATAACTCTTCTTCTGAGTGGACGTAAACGGCTATTTTAGCTTGCCCTTGATGGATCCATTTTTCAACATGAGATTTGGTTGTTTGTTTAGAAAGACCATCAAAAACAGCACTAACAGAAGCGTGGGCACCTTGAGCGATAAGCTTTCCCTTCCGGACGCCATTGATATTGGGAAATTTAGTTCTAATGATGAGAATTTGTTTCATAAAAATATCCTTTTTTTTATACTTTTATACAAAGAAACCGCCCTTAATGGACGGTTTTCTTCTAGCGGGAGAAGGGATTTGAACCCTCGACCCTCGCCTTGGCAAGGCGATGCTCTACCCCTGAGCTACTCCCGCAAAATATAAAATATTTTGCTTTTTCTTGCGAAAGGTGGGACTCGAACCCACACACCTTTTGGGCACTAGATCCTAAATCTAGCGTGTCTACCAGTTTCACCACTCTCGCTTGTTTTTCACATAACACACAAAGAACTAACTGTCAAGAGTAGCTCACGCCCAGTAGGATTCGAACCTACGACCTACGGATTCGAAGTCCGGCGCTCTATCCAGCTGAGCTATGGGCGCACAATGATGCTGGGTGGATAATGGGAATTGAACCCACGACCCCTGGTACCACAAACCAGTGCTCTAACCAACTGAGCTATATCCACCATACTCGTGCCTGACAGGATTCGAACCTGTGGCCAGCGGCTTAGAAGGCAGCTGCTCTATCCAGCTGAGCTACAGGCACATGCATTTTTTACTTCGGGGTAGTAAGATTCGAACTTACGGCCCCCTGTTCCCAAAACAGGTGCGCTAACCGAGCTGCGCTATACCCCGTAAAATAGTTATTAATTATAAAGGAAAATTATCTTATTGTCAATAGTTTTATGATTATTTTTATTTTTATTTTTATTTTACTTTTCACAATATCTTATAGTATCTTATAATATATAAAACAAGGAGCATATTATGTCAATTAAAGATCAAGTAGGTCAATTTACAGAAAATGTCAAAAAATCAGGAGAAGATTTTTCTGAAGAGATGAAATCTAAAGCTAAAGAATTGCAAGATGATTCTATGAATCTTCTCCAAAAAATTCAACATTCTTTTAATAAGCTAGATGCCAAATCAATCTTAGCTTTTATTATTGGGATAGGTGGAGTAGGTTTAGCGTTGATTCCTGGATTAGGATTTATGGTAGGGTTGTTAGTAGGAACTCTCTTAGACGACCTTCATAGAAACAAACTACAAGAAGCCTTGAAAAGTAGCAGCAACGAGCTTATTAAAGTTGCTCATAAAATCTCAGATGCTATACAAAAAAATTGGGATGTGTTTATGAAAGCCTTTGATCATGATATGGAGAACATGCAAAAAAAAGGAGAAGACCTCAAAGAAGATGCACAACACTTAGAAGATAAATATAAAGATTTTTTAGATAAAAAATAAATAAAAACGCCCCCTTGAAATATCCTCTTATGATAAGTAAGAGGATATTTTTATTATTATCTAAAATATCTATTTATAGGCATTTATTGATATTTTTCTCTTATTTTCTCTAAAGTATTAAACCACCTTTTTCCGATTTACTTTAAAGTATTCTCTAATATAAGCATAAAATCTACAAAAGTATTGGATTCCAGGGCAACAGTATAAAAGGGGGGGGATCTATAACTTTTTATGAGGATATAGATTGATAAAAATAAAAATATATAATGCGATACTAATAAATCGTACTTTATGGGGGTTATTATGAAACTTGGAAGAAGGGCGCTATTAGTAGCAGGGATTGTACTACTAACGCAAAATATTTACGCACAGAATGGATCTATCTTTGCTCAACAAAAACCTAAGTTGCCAAAAATTTATTCTATAGGAACAGGCCTGTCGCTTAATTATTTCAGTAAAAACGTAGGACTAATGGTAGATTCTTATCATTTCTTCAATACTAGAGCTAATCAAAGAGATAGAGCTCTTTTACGTGTCGGAATGGGTATGAATTATAATCTAGAGTCTTCTGCACTAGGATTTATGGCAAATGTATCCGTAGGTTATATGTACGTAATGGATAATGTAGAATTAGGTTCATTAGAATCATTTGGAACAGGGGTATCTTTAGATTACCAATATATAAGTCCAGATACTCACAATGCTGGTGCCACCCTCTATATATCCTTGGAACAATACCTTTTAGGCCTAGGAGCTGGGGTGACTTTTACAGGAGTACAAAAAGGTTCACCTTATGTTAAATTTGATTTTGCTATAACATTCTAAAAAGGGTAAAAGTTCTGAGACCTTAGGAGTACAGATATGACTACTGCGGGAGTGGCTATAGGGTTATTTATTGCTATAGTTCTTATTATCAATCGAATAGAACCTGTTTATGGGATGATAATAGGGGCTCTCATTGGAGGACTTGTAGGTGGGCATGATTTAGTCTATACTATAGCTATTATGATAGATGGTATCAAAGATATGATTCCTGCTATTATCAGAATTATTACAGCAGGGGTTTTAGTAGGGGTTTTAGTAAGAACAGGAGCTACTGTAAAAATTGCAGAAACAATCGTCCATTCTCTAGGAGAAAAAAGTATTCTCATATCCCTTGCCTTATCTGTATTTTTTCTTACAGGAATAGGTATTTTCGTAAATGTAGCAGTATTAACTATTGTACCTATTGCGTTAGTGGTAGGTAAAAAAATTAATATTTCTAAGTGGGCACTTTTAATAGCAATGAGTGGGGCTGGTAAAGCAGGAAATGTTATGTCGCCCAATCCTGTTGTGATTGTTGCTGCTGAAGGATTCAAAGTCCCCCTCACCTCTATTATGGGGCTCAATATTATTCCTGGATTAGTAGGACTAGGAGCCTCCATTCTTATAGCTCAATTATTTATAAAGAAAGGTCCTATGATAACTACAGACTTAGAATACCATGATCACGATAGTTTACCTAGTTTTCTCCGATGTGTCTCAGGTCCTATCTTTACCATTTTTTTATTAATGTTAAACCCCCTTCTAGGTATAGAAATTGACCCTCTTGTCGCCTTACCTGCAGGGGGTATTTTCGGACTCATTATGATGCAAAAAATGGACAGATTGGGTGTGTGCCTCCACGACGGAGTTCAAAGAATGCAAGGGGTAGTTACCTTGCTCATAGGTACAGGGGCTTTAGTCGGAGTGATCAAAGCCTCTCAACTAAATGAGCTTGTAGTTTTTTTATTAGAACAAATGAATATCAATCAAGATTACTTAGCCTTAGTTTCGGGGCTTATTATGACAGGGGGGACGGCATCTGCTACGGCAGGAGCTACCACTACTGTAGCAGCTTTTTACGATGTAATTGCTAATTCTGACATTCCTCTTATGTGGGCAGCGGCTATGACGGTAACAGGATCTAGTGTTCTAGAGCATTTACCTCATGGTTCCTATTTTCATAATACAGGACTTGCGATGCACATGTCTATTCGAGAAAGAATGGGGATAATAGGGCAAGAAGCACTGATAGGGCTAGTTATAATGAGTGTTTCTATTATCACATGGGTATTACACTAAATTACCAAAGAAATAATAAAAAAGAGCCTCTAAAGGCTCTTTTTTATTATTTCTTTTTATAGTTAGTATCCTTTCCTGAAACAGGGTGAGGAGGGAAAGCGTCCCCTTTTGTTACAAAAACTTCTTCTTTATAGCATCTTATTTTATAGGCACCTTCTTCAGTACAAATATCACCTGTAGCGTATTTTATTTATACTTCCTATTTATAATGTTGTACTAAATTTAATTCTTTTAATGGTAAGATTTTCATTACCACCAGCAGCAGTATCTTGCCCTCCAATGAGGTATAAATAATTTTCATAAGCTACTAGCTGAGCTCCATATATATCATCTGTACCAAAAGCATTATCTGTTTTAACCCACTTAGGATCAGCATTTTGAGTATGGTCTGAAGAGTGATAAAGAGCCCCATCACTACCTAAGATAAACATAACTAGGCCATATTGAGTAGAAGCAAGAGCCCCTCCTGTAACTTCGGCTATAGCAGGTGTAGCGCCTGTAAAAGGAATTACCGTCCAATTTAATCCATCATTTACACTTTTCCACTCTTTAGAGCCACCATCACTGTTACCAACCAGAAACATCTCATCAAAGATAGAAAAAGCATTAGCATGGAGAATATCTTTGATCTCAGTAGAAACGTTTAACATCTGAGCGAAGGTGAAATCATCTGCTGGATTTTCAACAGAGCTTCGATAGATAATGGGGTCATCAGTGGAGGCTTGTTTTCCTGATATGAGATAATAATAGGTACTACCATCGGCTGCGGTATGAACTAAGGGGGCTTGATAGTACCTATTATTGAGACTCGCTGCTTTAACATCATGTATTGCCATAGCAGATCCACCAGAGCCGCTGACGAAAGAAAATTTCCCAACTCTATGATTGACTGCTGCGTCTGAAGGACCAGACATGCCTAATATTAATACCCTATCATTCCCACTCACTGCGGGGTTAGGAGAGACATATTTTACACCAATAGGCTGAGCTAAAGAGCCTCCATACCCTATCTGTTCTATATTCTCTAGGGCACTTCTGATTGTTATACTGTCTATACTACCTGTTAAATTATCAATTCTATAAACGGTATTATGAATTTTTGTAGAGTCAGTAATATAGTCAATAGGAACACCAGAACCAAGTGCTGTAACCCCTGTGTATCCTCCGATAACATAGATAGACCCATTATATTCTTGTGCCACAAAACCAACACGACCTTGAAGGGAAAGAGCTCTTGCAGTGCCAGTAGTACCCCAGTTTTTACCAGATTCAGTAGTTAAATGAAATGTGTTTTCAGTAGTAGAAGTGGCTATTTGAATAGCTGAAGCTTTAGGAGCTCTATCACCTACTGTATTTTGAATGATAAATCCAGTATTTCTTTTCATATCAGATTTTACTTTTGCCACGGAGTCATTTATAAATATCTGTCCTTTTGTGTCCGTAATTTTATTTATAGCTAGGTATTTATTTTCATATTTTGGTACAACAATACTTTTATTATTTTTCAGGGAGAATATGCCATTTTGAGATGTTAATTCTAATACATAGCCTTCACGTATATTTTTCCCTGATTCAGAACGTTTTACAACGAGAGTATTATTCTCTGAATTAAATTCCCAAAATTCAGCTTCTAAAGAGTTATACGTAGTAGTATCACCAAAAGTTCTAACAAATATCTTATCATTAAAAGCTACTAAAGATTGATCACTTCCTCTAATAGTAGTACTAGGGACGTATTCTAAAAAAGAAAGGGCATCAAGCTTGGCAATAAATGTGTTTATCACCGCTTCAGTTATACCACCACCAGTAAAGTTTTCAGTCAAGGTATGCATTTTAGGATTTTCACTTGTAATATCAATAATAAAACCTATAAGATCACTCCCTCCAAGACCATCGTCAGCAACAAAAACGGTTTTTGTAGGAGGTGTTTCTGTATTTTGTTCTATTGTAGCATCTATAGTCTCAGCACCAGTGCCTTTTATATCAATTTTTACCTGTAGACCGTCGCCTCCTGTTGATAAGACATACTTAATCGTGGTGTTAGCTACATCATCATAAACTCCAGATGCAAATGTTTTTGACCATTGAGGAATAGAGCTTAAAATAAACATTGCAATACTGTCGTGGGATTTAGCTTCCATATATTCAGAAGACTTTTGTTCTTGTATAGTATGTTTTATGGCAGAAAGGGCGGAACTTCTATTTAGTTGAAGTGTAGTCGCTATGAAAGTAAGATCTCCTACAGTTTTGATATGAAAGGCGAGAAACCCCTCATCAAGAGTACCCCAACCTTTTAAATAATAAGAATAGGTGTTATTTCCATGAGCTTTTCCGTCTAAGAGCTGATACCATGCATTTGAAATGAAAACACGCTTCTCTTCGGCAAAGAAGATATAAGATTCAGTGTCGTTACCAACAAACTTCGAAAAAACCTTCCCTTCAACCCCTTGTAGTACCGCTGGTGAAATATTTTCAACAGCGGGGATGATGGAACAAGTAGAGGCAAACAAAATTAATAGTATAGATATATTTCTCATAAAAACTCCTTCATGAAAGCTGGTGTTGTAATTTATCTTTTTAGTTATATCGATAAATAAATAAAAATAATTAATTATTTTTATTTATTTATCTTGTAATATATTGATCTCTATCTACTCCTGTAGATATATAAGATAAGTTACAGTTAATTAGCTCTTCTATTTTTAATATATATTTTTGTGCATTTAGGGGCATTTCTTTGAAAGATTTACACTGACTGAGATCTTCGTCCCATCCAGGCATCATTTCCAAAATAGGCTTAGCCTTTTGGTTGGCTTCTATGGAAGAAGGAATATACTCTACTCTCTCTCCATCAATTTCATAAGCAACACAGATAGGAATCTCTTTTAATTCACTAAGGATATCAATTTTTGTAAGAGCAATATCGGTAATCCCACTAATAGATACGGCGTGTTTGACCACTACAATATCTAGCCATCCACAACGTCTAGGGCGTCCTGTTGTCGCGCCAAATTCACTTCCTTTCTCTCTTAACCATTCTCCTGATTTATCATGAAGTTCTGTAGGAAAAGGACCTTCCCCTACACGGGTAGAGTAGGCTTTACATACCCCTATGATTTTATCAATATGTTTTAAGGCAATTCCAGAGCCTACACAAGCTCCGTTAGCAGTAGGAGAGGAAGAGGTAACATAAGGGTAGTGTCCATAATCAATATCCAACATCATTGCTTGAGCACCTTCTAAAAGAATCTTTTTATCCTCTTTTAGGGCTTTTTCTAATTCAAGCTCTGAATTGATGATCCGTTTTTTTAATTTCTCGCCCATTTTAATATAAGAATCATAAATCTCTTCAAAGGATAGAGCTTCTTTGTTAAATATTTTAGTTAATAAAGCATTCTTAATATTTAAAGTATCTTTCAAACGTCTAGCAAACACTTCAGGATATAAAAGATCTTCTACTCTAATTCCTATACGTTCAAATTTGTCACTATAACAAGGTCCTATACCTCTATTAGTAGTCCCAATTTTATTATCACCTTTCAAGGTTTCCCACAATCCGTCTAATATGATATGATAGGGCATAATAAGGTGAGCTCTGTTACTCATAAATACATGGTCTGTATTAAAACCTCTGCTTTCTAAGGCTTCAATTTCTTCTAAAAAAACCTTTGGGTCTATAACCACACCAGAACCTAGAATACATTTACTTTGAGAGTGTAGCACTCCTGATGGTAAGAGATGGAGTACAAATTTTTCGGAACCCACATGAACGGTGTGTCCAGCATTATTTCCTCCACCAAAACGAACGACGTAATCTGTTTTAGCACCTAAACTATCTACGACTTTCCCTTTTCCTTCATCTCCCCATTGGGTGCCAATAATAATATTTGCAGACATAGAGTTCCTCTTTTGATACGTTTATTTTATTTAATGTATATTTTATACAAAATCCAACTTATTATACCATAGTTCAAACCAAAATGTAAAGATTAAAAGGCAATTAATCGATTTATTTTATTTAATCTACAATGTGGTCTAGAGAGGTATAATTAAAATTAGTAAAGTCAAATTTAAAGGGATCCTTTAATAGCTATGATAGCCAACACCAATAGGAGAACAATGCATTCCCGAGTCTTTTATTAGCTGTGTTGGGATGGGGTAAAAAATCTTACAAGTAAGGAATTCTTATGAGACTTTTACGATGAGTATTATAATTCTGGCTCAGGTATACTTTTTATAGGTATACCTGTAAAAATAAAGAAGTGCTTACATAGGCACTTCTTTATTGAGCATGTAGCCCTTAAAAATATTTTTCAAACCTTTAATATATCTTAAGAGTTTTCGTAACGATAACCAAAAATTGTGAATTTAAATCTTGATATACTTGTAGAAAGGTTTTGTTAAAATAAATTCATAGAGTGTTATTTCTCTAACCCATAAATCTCCATTTTGTGTCTTAGGGTGTTTCGATTGATTCCTAAAAATTGAGATGTTTTCAATCTATTATCTTTATTTTTTTTAAGAGCTGCAATAATAATTTCTTTCTCTATACTTCCCACGGCAATATTATAAACTTGCCCTGGTTGTTCAACCATTTTACGTTCTGCCCATTGGGATAAAGTCTCGTCATGATGAAACTTACTGTCTTTAGTAGCAAGAAACTCTAAAATTTTATCAGCAAAATTAATATCCAGTAGAGCATTGTCAGTAAAATAATATATTTTATCAGCGATAAAAGTCATATCTCCTTGAATACGGGGGATTACAATACGAGTATAGGGAATTTTTTGGGAATTTTCTGTTATTAATATCTCAGAATGAGATGCTTCAAACAGTTTAGGTGAAAGAATAACCTCTTCTACCATTTTTCCTTCTTGGAATAACACTTCACCCTTATCGTTGATAATACAGGCACTATCAGCATTGAGCTCTTTGGTAAGTATCGTGAATATGTCCTTTGGTGATGTGATATTGGATATTGTTAACATACTCCCCAAAAGCTTTTCATTTTTCTGAGCAATAAGATTTTCTATAAAGTAAGAAATAATAAAGCCTGTATTACTACAAATCATCTGCACTAGCTCAAGATGTTTATCCGTAAAAATATCCGTATCAACGTGATCTAAGACTATCACCCCAAGTACTTTACTGTGGATCTTAATGGGTACTGCCATTTCGGATTGTATAGCATTATTAATAGTAATATATTTAGGGTCTAAAGAAATATCATTAATTATTTTAGGCACTCCTTCCTCAATTACTGTTCCCGCAATACCATCTCCTACGTTCATACAGGTATTATCCATAACTTCTTGATCTATTCCTTGATCGGCGTAAAAGAACAAACGGTCAGATTGCTTATGTTTAAACATAATAGAACCACTGGTAGCCTTAGTGATGGCAACACATTCTTTAAGCATAAGATTTAGCATTTGCTTTAAATCTGTCGAATTTTGCATAGACGAGATGAGATAAAAGACCCTTTTTAGTTCTTTAATATAATTTTCTAGATTCTGAGAGTTAGAAAACATAGTGTTTTTCCTACCTGTGATTATTTTTTGTTGTTAATTATTTTTTTTACATCTTATGTGTAATTATATAACATATTTATCAAAACGCAATCTTTTAAGCCAATTATTTTGATACTTTTTTGTTATTTAAAACAAAAAAGTATCAAAATAATTTGATTTTTCTGCACTAATATACGATAATACATATATTATATAAATCAATGTAGGTAATACTATGAATAACAATTTCACTCTCCCCTCAACAAGCCAACCCTCTCGCGATCTTTCCAAATCTCTTGATATAAAAAGAAGCCTAAGGTATAAGATATTATTTATTGTTTTTCCACTTTTTGCCATCTCCTTTATTTTTTTAACTATTACGATTTATTTTTCTTCTAACAATGGTATTACCAATATAGCTAAAGAATTTATAGGATATCAGCTTAAAGAAGTTGTTGAATATTCTCTATCCATATCTGGGGATATTCAAGAAGATAAAGAGATAGAAGTATATGACACGGTATTAACCTATGCTCAAAAATTCCCTGATAAATACCTTTTAATTATTCCGTACAATCAAGAGGTATTAGAAACGTCCTCGGAGACTTTTAGTTCTAGGCCTGGCATATCAACAAATGATTTTAAAGAATTGTACCTTTATTTAAGTGAACAATCAAAAATAAACGAAAAAGACCCTAGTAAATATAATAGCTGGATACAATATGCCTCTGTTGAAAAAAAGGACTTTGTGGGTCTTTATATCCCTAACACATCATTTCAAGCGTGGTTTGCCCTGCTAATACCTAGAGATATATTTTATGAACCAGTACGAACCATTTTAGTTTATATTATTATTATTATGTTTATTAGTATGATCGTGCTTACAGCAATGATACTATCTTTCGTTAATTTTATCACCAGGCCTTTAAATACATGTGTAGAAACGATTAAAGATATTACAGATAATATGGATTTTAGTAAACGTGTTCGTATTGTATATCCAGACGAAATAGGGGTTTTAGGACAATATTTTAATGATATGGTACAAGAATTAGAAAAATCCTACAACCAAATTAAAAACTATGCGTATCAAACTGTTCTTGCAAAACAACAAGAGGAAAGAATTCGTTTTATTTTCCAAAAATATGTACCTAGTGATGTTATTGATTACGTTCTTAACAGAACATCTTCTTCTGTCCTCATAGGGAATAAACAAAAAATAAGTATTTTATTCTCTGATATTAGAGATTTTACGACTATCTCAGAAAAATTAACTCCAGAAGATCTTGTTACATCGTTAAACGCTTACTTTACGGTAATGGTTTCTCAAGTTATTGATAACAAAGGGATGGTTGATAAATTTATCGGTGATGCCCTGATGGCTATTTATGGGGCTCCTATTTCCACAGAAACATCGTCAGAAGAGGCTGTTACTAGTGCCATAAGTATGATAAAAATGCTTGAAGTTTTTAATGATAAACAAAAAGAGCTGGATAGAATCACCTTTGATATAGGTATAGGAATCAATACAGGAGAGGCTATTGTAGGAAATATTGGTTCTGAACAAAAAATCGAGTACACTGTGATTGGAGATGCTGTAAACTTAGGTTCTCGATTAGAAGGGCTTACCAAGTCTTATAAAGTTCCTATCCTAATTAGTGAGTTTACTAAAGATGATATAAAATCGGACCAGTTTTTCTACCAAAATGTAGATACAGTAAGAGTAAAAGGTAAAAAATTACCTGTAGTCGTTTTTTGTCCTATGCTAAAAGAAGAGATGCTAAAAGAAGAAATAGACTTTTATAATACATACCATAGTGCTCAAGAATTTTATTACAAAGGGCTTTTTCAAAAAGCCTATGAAAGCTTTTTGACCCTAAAAGACAATATATACAACCCTAAATTGGTAGAACTGTATATTGATAGGTGTGTACGTCTTATAGACAGTCCTCCTGAAGTTTGGGATGGAGTAGAAACTTGGAAAACTAAGTAAGAAGGGTTGTTATGCAAAGTATAAGATGGTCACAAAGAATGATATACGATTATGAGCTATTAATTGATGCTGAGTCTTTAAAAGATGAGTTGAGAGATAGTGTTGACGTGTTTAAAGATGAGTTAAATGATAATGTTGATGTATTTAAAGATGAGTTATTGAAAATAAACAAAGGGTACCCTCTCATTAAACAGTTAGGGGGGGTTACAATAGAAGTAGGTTCTATAACAGTTGTACCTACTTCTATAGAGAATATATTAGAACTGTTAAATACTTTTTTAACGATTACAAATAATACAAAAGAACCTTTTGATGTAAATCAAGATATTGAAGCCCTTATAAGATGGGCTCATCTTAATGAAGTGGAAATACCTAATCCAAAATATTGTGAAGGTTATATCTACAACAACGAACTCGTGAATTTAGACTTTAGCAAGGGTAGCGCTGTTCTACAATTTAAATATAAAGATAGTCTAGAAAATAGTTTTATCGTTTATCGTTTATCGTTTATTCAAGAAAGAGACAGTTTTTTTATTCTTAAAAGACAAGTATTTTGAAAAATATGGATTTTCTTTTTAAAAAGGATTGCTTTTTTCAAAAAAGTACGTTACTATATCTGTAAAGTTATAAATTAAATTAAATAATACATTATTATTGGAGGAAACTAATGAGTACATCTAAAGTGACTTATGTAGCTATCGGAGAGGCTGTTGCTACAAAAATGAATTTACCTAAAAGTAAGGGTGCAGAATTAGGACGCATGTTTGTCAGTGAGGTAGTTGCTTCATTACAAAAAGGAACAGCGGTAGAATTAACAGGATTGGCAACATTGTCTGTTGAAATGTCTAAAGCACGAACAGGACACAATCCTAAAACTAGAGAAGTAATTCAAATTCCTTCTAAAAAGCGTGTTAAAGCTTCTATTTCTGGAAAACTCAAAAAAAGTTTATAAGAAAAAAATAAAAAGACCTCATATGAGGTCTTTTTATTTTTTTCTTATATTAAGAATGTAGTAGCATTGGTTTATATTGGTGTTGTATTAAACCTAAAAATCAAATTTATCAAAAAATCCCGCAAATAAATATAACACCAATATTAGAGAAATAACCATATTTCTTTGTGGCACTATTCTCATATGATGGTGAAAATAATTTGTAAAAATGTCAAAATCCTTGAGTTTTTTATAAAAATAATAGTATAATATATATATTAAATTTTGGTGAATGAGGATAAAATGTCGCAATATCAAGTGACTGCCCGTAAGTGGCGGCCTCAAGATTTTTCTCAAGTAGTAGGTCAGGAGCATGTTACAATAGCTCTAAGCAATGCTATTAATAGTGGTAAAGTACCGCATGCTTATTTGTTTTCTGGCCCTAGAGGGGTAGGGAAAACAAGTACTGCTCGTATTTTAGCTAAACTATTAAATTGTGCAGAAAGCCCCAATGTCTGTGGAAAGTGTACGGCTTGTCAAGAGATTACCTTGGGGCAGTCTTTAGACGTAAGAGAAATAGACGGTGCTTCCAATAGAGGGATAGAGCAAATTAGAGAAATTAGAGATAATACTATCTACACGCCTCTATCTTTAAAATACAAAGTCTTTATTATAGACGAAGTACACATGCTTACCAAAGAAGCTTCTAATGCTTTATTAAAGGTTTTGGAAGAGCCGCCTAGGCATGTTATTTTCATGCTTGCCACTACGGAGGCAAACAAAGTTTTACCCACGATAAGATCTCGATGTCAACATTATTTATTAAAAAGAATTCCTCTTAAAACTATAATTGATAGACTTAGTACTATTTTAGAGGCAGAAGGCTACACACATGAAAACACAGCACTAGAAGAAATAGCCAAAGCTGGCGATGGTTCTATGAGGGATTCTCAAACGATTTTGGATCAAGTGATTTTGTACTCCGAAGGGAATCTCACCTTAAAAGCTACAAGAGAAGTGCTGGGATTGCCGGAGGCTATTTATTTTGAAAAAATAATACAAGGGATTGCTGAGCAAGATATTGTTCAAATTTTGGAACAGTTTAATACTTTTTTAATGGAGGCTGGTGATGGTAAGTCCTTTGGGGAAAATCTTACAGCTTTTTTAAGGCAAGGATTGCTTCTCAAAAAACTTCCAGCAAAACACCCTCTTCTTGACATGAGTGAAGAAAAATATGAAGAGTTACGAGACTTATTTGATCCTTTTGAAGAACAAGATGTTCTGAATCTGTTAAATTTGAGCTTAGAGCTATGTGATATTCTCCGGAAAGAAACAGCAGAGCGTTTTTGGATAGAAAGCACTCTATTTAAAATGTTTGATTATAAAAATAGAATTTCTCTTTCAGAATTAAGACAAGATATTTTCAAAGTTATTGGTAGGAATAATACAGCTACCACAACTAATATCACCCAAAAAACAACTATCACAGCACAAACTTCAAAACAAGACGTTGGTAATCTTGGGGTTTTTGGAGCTAAACTGGAAGAACGTAGGCAAATCAAAGCGGAACGTCCTGAAAAAACAGTAGTTGTCAAGGCTTCCTTAGAAGAGCTTGATAACACAAAAAAAGAAGTGGAAAAACCTACCCCTATAAACGCTATATTAGAAGCTAATATGGAAACAGATGGAGAAAAAATAGTAGCTCCCAGAGAGGCTCCGTTGCCTATTACACCTAAACCTAAATCAAATCAGGTAATATCTGGAGATACGGTAGAAGATACTATAAAAAATTTATTTGAAATACCATAATTTATATAAGGAGTCTTAAATGGGACCTTTTGACAATGTAAAAAACATGATGAAAATGCGTGAGGAAATGAATTCGTATAAAAAGCAATTAGAAGAGATGCGTATTAAGGCTACTTCCAAAAAAGATTATGTCAAAGTAACGCTTGATGGTGAAAAATCATTAAAACACATAGAGTTTTCTGATGATGCTATGAAATTATCTAAAGATGAACTTGCAAAACATATTAAAGAAGTAATGAAAAATGCTTCTAAAGAATTAGAATCTTGGCAGAAGAAAAACTACAAAAATTCTCCTGTAGCTAATATGTTACAAGGGAAATAAGTCAATTCAAGTTAAGAGGAAATAGTGTTACCAGAATCTATTAAAAAACTTTCTAAGACCCTTAGTCGTATTCCCAGTATTGGGCCTAAAAGCGCTGAAAAGTTAGCTGTATGGTTTGCTGGTACGGGGATGCAATACGCTAAAGAGTTAGGGGGAGTATTATCTGATTTTTCAAATCATATTGGAGTATGCCCAGACTGTGGATATTTTTCCTCTAATGAGGGTCAAAAATGTCAATTTTGTGAGGACTCTAGGAGAAATCAAGAAATTCTTTGTTTAGTAGAACAAAATTTAGATGTTATTGATATAGAAGAGGCAGGAGCTTTCAATGGAAGGTATTTTGTCTTAGGAGGTGTGATATCCCCCTTAGAAGGTAAGACTATTTCTGACCTTCCTTTTGAGCATTTAAAAGAAAAAGTCAAAACCGAAGAAATCAAAGAGATGATTGTCGCCTTAGGGGCGACAACGGAAGCTGATGTTACCACTATGTATTTAAAAGAATTATTTGAAGATAGTGATGTGATTATCAGTGTCTTGGCGAGGGGTATTTCTGTGGGAACACAAATTCATTATGCAGGAAAGAAAAGCTTAATGGAGGCTTTTCGATCAAGAGAATCCTTAAAAGAGTGATAAAATGTCTTTTTCAGAAAACAGATAAAATTATATTTGCTTTTCTTTTATAGTATGATATACTATATTATATATTAAGACCTATGTTTATATAATAGCATAAAGAATCAAGTGATTTCAATAAAAATATAAATTTAATCAAAAAATTTTGTTATTAGGAGTTTTGCAATGGCAAAGAAAATAATGACGATGGACGGAAATAAGGCTGCGGCCTATGTAGCTTATGCTTTTAGTGAAGTAGCAGCTATTTACCCTATTACTCCATCTACACCTATGGCTGACCAATGTGATATTTGGTCTGTGCAAGGGAAAAAGAATATATTTGGAGATACAGTTATTGTATCTGAATTACAATCTGAAGGTGGTGCTGCAGGTGCATTACACGGCTCTTTACAAGCTGGTGCTTTAACGACTACCTTTACAGCGTCCCAAGGACTGCTACTAATGATTCCCAATATGTATAAAATTGCTGGAGAATTATTAACGACTGTTTTCCACGTTTCTGCTCGTACTATTGCTACACATGCTCTTTCCATCTATGGAGATCATAGTGATGTAATGGCTTGTAGACAGACAGGTTTTGCTATGGTAGCATCTAATAGTGTGCAAGAAGCACATGATTATGCTATAGTGGCTCACCTTGTTTCTATTAAAACAAGAGTTCCTTTCTTACATTTCTTTGATGGATTTAGAACATCCCACGAAATTCAAAAAATTGAAGTTCTTGAAAATGAAGAGTTTGAAAAATTAGTTGATTTTAATAAAGTGCAAGAATTTAGAGACAGAGCATTAAGTTGTAATAAACCAGTAACAAGAGGATCCGCTCAAACACCTGATATTTATTTTCAAGCTTTTGAAGCAAGAAATCCTTATTATGAAAATTTAGCAGATACAGTACAGGCTACCATGGATGAAGTGTCTAAAGTTACAGGTAGAAAGTTATCTACTACAGAATACTATGGTGCTCCAGATGCTGATAGAGTGATTGTGGCTATGGGATCTGGTATTATTACCGCTAAAGCTACCGTAGACGCTCTTCTTAAGAGAGGAGAAAAAGTAGGAGCTTTGGCAGTACATCTCTTTAGACCCTTCCCATCCAAACATCTCATTAAAGCTATCCCTTCTTCCGTAAAAGCTATTGCTATTTTAGATCGTTGTAAAGAATTAGGCTCTGCTGGTGAACCTCTCTATTTAGATGTTGTTGAAGCTTATAAAAATGATAAAAACGCTCCTATCATTGTTGGTGGACGTTATGGACTTTCTTCTAAAAACACTTCTCCTGGACAAATGAACGCAGTATTTAACAACCTCAAACAAAGTGAACCTAAAAATGACTTTACTATTGGTATTATAGATGACGTAACCTTTAAATCTCTCCCTGTTGCTGAAGAAATTGATGCAGTTGCCTCTGATATTATCGAATGTAAATTCTATGGTCTAGGAGCTGATGGTACAGTTGGTGCTAATAAAAACTCTATTTCCATTATTGGAGATAATACTGACCTTAATATTCAGGCATATTTTGATTATGATTCTAAAAAAAGTGGTGGTTTCACCATTTCCAATCTACGCTTTGGTAAATCTTCTGTAGACTTACCTTACCTTATCGAAACTCCTAATTTTGTGAGCTGTTCTTTACCTACTTATGTTTATAAATATAATATGGTAAAAGGACTTCGTGATAATGGGACTTTCTTATTGAACACCTCTTGGACAGTAGAAGAAGCTCAAGAACAACTTCCTAATTTCATGAAACGTTATTTTGCAGACCATAATATTAATTTCTATATTATCAATGCTAATGCTGTCGCTCGTGAAATTGGTATGCGTCAATCTAATACTATTCTCCAAGCTGCTTTCTTTAAACTTTCTGATGTTATGCCTTATGAAGAAGCAATTCGTCTTATGAAAGAAAGTGCTAAAAAATCTTATGGACGTAAAGGCGATGCTATCGTAGAAATGAACTATAAAGCTATTGATAGTGGTGCTGATAAACTTCAAAAAGTAGAAGTCAAACCTGAATGGAAAAAAGCAGAAGGAGATTTTGAACTATCTATTATACAAGATGCTCCTGCTTTCATTCAAAGTATCGCTATCCCTGTCAATCAATTAGAAGGGGAAGGTTTACCTGTAAGTACTTTTGCTGGAGAATTTGTTGATGGCACTATGACTTCTGGTTCTACGAGATACGAAAAACGCTATATTTCTGATATTGTTCCAGAATGGCTAGAAGAAAATTGTATCCAATGTAACCAATGTGCCTTTGTTTGTCCTCATGCTGTTATTCGACCGTTCTTAATTAACGAAACAGAAAAAACTTCTATGCCTGAAATGGGCACTTTAGTTGCTACTGGTACAGAAGGTTTACAGTATAAAATTGCTGTTTCTGTGGCAGATTGTACCGGTTGTGTTGCCTGTGTAGATGTATGTCCTGGTAAAGGTGGTAAAAAAGCCCTTGTTATGGAAGATATTAATACTCAAAAAGAAGAACAAGTTAATTTTGACTGGTTATTTGCTAATTGTAAACCTAAAAATCCTTTTGGAAAAGGTAATGCAAAAGGCGTGCAATTTGAACAACCTCTTTTCGAATTCCATGCAGCTTGTCCTGGGTGTGGTGAAACTCCTTATATTAAACTTGTTACCCAATTATTTGGTGATAGAATGATGATTGCTAATACTACTGGTTGTACATCTATTTTTGGTGGATCTTCACCTTCTACACCTTATACACCTAATCACGAGGGAAATGGTCCTTCTTGGGCAAATTCCCTCTTTGAAGATAATGCTGAATTTGGTTATGGTATGCATATTGCTCGTAAAAAACTAAGAGAAAGATTGATTGGTTTTGTAGAAGAAGCTCTTACTCAGAAAGCTCTCTCCAACCCAACCCCATTCCAAACTTGGTTAGACCAAAAAGATGAAAATGAACAATCAAGGGAGTTGACTGACAATGTTGTAACAGCTCTTCAATCTGAAACTTCTCCTTTAGCTAAAAAAATGAAAGATTTACAAGATTACTTTATCAAACCTTCTACTTGGTTATTTGGTGGAGATGGTTGGGCTTATGATATTGGTTTCGGTGGTTTAGATCACGTTTTAGCTAACTCTGAAAATGTTAACGTTTTAGTACTTGATACAGAGGTTTACTCTAATACTGGTGGACAATCTTCCAAATCCACTCCTTTAGGAGCACAAGCACAATTTGCTCATGCTGGTAAAAGTACTCGTAAGAAAAATCTTGGACTAATGATGTCTACTTATGGACACGTTTATGTTGCTCAAATTTCTATGGGATCTAATAAAGCCCATACTCTTAAAGTCATGCAAGAAGCAGAAGCTTACCCTGGTCCTTCTTTAATCATTGCTTATTCTCCTTGTATTGCTCACGGATTAAAAGGTGGATTGACCAATGCTCAATCTGAAGAAAAATTAGCTGTAGATTCTGGATATTGGCATTTATGGAGATACAACCCTTCTCTTGAAGCTGAAGGTAAAAATCCATTTATACTAGACTCCAAAGAGCCTAACTTTGAATTATTCCAACAATTTATCAATCATGAAGTTCGTTTTAGTGCACTAGGAAGATCTTTTCCAGAGCGTGCTAAAAGTCTTTTTGATCAAGCTGAAAAGCAAGCTAAAGGACTTTATAAACATTATAAGCGTTTAGCTGATATGGATTTTTCAAACTAATTATCAAATTTTTTACAATAAAAAACACCCTTAAGATTAAGGGTGTTTTTTATTGTAAAAAATACTTTGAAATACTGGATTGTTTTAATATTATGGGTTATAATATTATGCTAATTATAATTTAATTAGGAGATTATATGGTTAACAAGAGATTAGGGTATGGCTTAGGAGCCGTTCTATTCTTTTTATTTTTTGGCGCCTTAGTGATCATGACTTTTCAACAATCTGGTCTTGTTTCAAAATCAAGAGAGCGTACTTACGCCCAGAAAATCTTGAAACAAGAAAAAATATTGAAAAGTAATATAGATTTTCTTGTTTCAAGATTCCAATCTTTCGCAAACCCAGCAAATATAGCAGAAATTTTCACAAGAAAAGCACTAACAAAGGAAGATTTTTCTGATGCCTCAATTAGTGGCTTGCAAAACATAAGACTCACAGATAGTAAAGGTACTATTTTGTTGTCTACTCAAGAACAAGATATCAATGAAAATATTTCTGAATCTCTTCTTTTTTGGGGTAATAATACTGCGGAAAAATTTTCTTTTTACTTTTTAGATAAAAGCACACTAGTTGGGGTATCTCGTTATAACAACCCTTATATACTTGGAGAAGATGGGTATATAATTACCGAATTTTCTTCAAGTGTAGCTTTTGAAGGTCTTAATATTCCTTCTTATTATGTGCGGATTATTAACAATCAAGCTCCTGTACTTGTTTTAGGAGATACAGAAACTATTAATGCAGAGTTAGCTTCTATTATTGCTTTAAAATATGGTGTCTACCAACACACTATGACGTCCGATTTAGGAATTGTGTTTAATATACCAGCCTTAGGAAAGGTGATTTATTATATAGGACAAGAGTTTCATGTCTCTTATCTTATTATTATTATAGCGATACTGTTTCTTTTAGGAGCTTTTGCGTGTCTTTATCTATTATACGGCTCTAGTGTTAAAGATGAAAATCATCATATGGAAGATCCTACAGACAGTCATATTGGTAGTCTTATTAAAGATATTGAAAATGGTAACAATTTATACGAATCTAATAAAGCTCAAATGATGCTTGAAAAAGCTTCAGATTTTGGGGTAGTAGACGATTCTAAACCTCTCACTTACGATATAGTAGAAATAGAAGATGAAGACTTACTTGGAGAAGACAGCGAAGACACTTTAGCA
>CAMQVI010000011.1 GCA_947038195.1 uncultured Brevinema sp. | reverse complement strand
TCTTCGTCTGATGAATGAGCTTCTGTAGTTTTACGAGAGGGCACAGGTTTTTTAGGGGCTCTTTCGCTATTTTCATGGTTGTCGTTATTTTCGTCTGATGAATGAGCTTCTGTAGTTTTACGAGAGGGCATAGGTTTTTTAGAGGGTCTTTCGCTATTTTCATGGTTGAAGTTATCTTCGTCTGATGAATGAGCTTCTGTAGTTTTACGAGTAGGTACAGGTTTTTTGATTTTCTCAGAATCTTCGTTATGAGCTGGTTCAGATGTGGGGGAAGAGCTGTCAAATGAAAGAGAGCCTTCTGTTTCTTCTGCATTTTTTAATTTTATGCGACGTGCCATAAAATACCTCTATGATGGAATTATAATTTATAGGATTTAATTTACCTTGAACTGGGGTAAGATGAGTCTGATAAGTGTTATGTGTGATTATTGTATTAATATAACATAAAAAATCATTGTAGTCAAGTTTAAAACTAGTAATTACTAGGGGGTTTTTGGAAATAGGTAACTTTTTCTTCTAAGGCAAATCTTATAGTATGTTCTTTGAAGGCTGTAACGATTTCTTGTTGAATAGTATCAGACACCGATGCTTGAATCAAGGGGGAATTCACATAAAAGCATAGTCTGAAAGAATATACATTCCCTATGGGCTCCAAAAAATAAGCATAAGGCTCTGGGTGTTTTAAGACGAGATGGGTACTTTTAGCCACCTTTTCTAGGATGTCTTTTACTTCTTGAGGAGTAGCATCTTCTGCATAAGTTTTATAAAATTTAACAACACGTGTTTTTTTTATGGGTTGGGAGTAGTTGGTGATGGTCATTTTGGAAAGAGCTCCATTGGGTACGACGATTATATCCTCGTTAAAAGAGCGTATTTTAGTGCTTCTATACCCAATCTGGAAAATAGTACCAGAGATATTGTTGTCTAAGGAGATATAATCACCTTCAGAATAAACTTCGTCTAACATGAGGGATACCCCTCCTAAGATATGAGAAAGGGTGTCTTGTAAAGCAAGACCAACTACGATACCTACGATACCGAGACCCGCTAAAATAGGGCCTAATTCTACACCCCAAATCCCCAGTAATATGGTAGTAAACATTAAAAAAACAGCTGCGTTAGTCATACGAGAGATAACAATGAAGATGTTTTTATTTTTGAAAAATTTCATTTTAGAGCCAGGGGCTCTGAAAATAAGAATAGCTCGGGAATAAACATGAAGGATTCTTTGGGTAATTCTATAAAACATCCATAAAAGGATAGATAAGAGGCAACTTCTAATAAAATGTTCTAGTGATTTGTGGAGACCTAAAACATCTACTCCCATAATGATACCGAGAATAAATCCTGTCCATATTAATTGAGGAGACCATAGCAATGCCCAAATACGTTTTGGGATATGTTTTCGAGATTTTTTGGATGTTTTAGTAATAATATAAAAAAACAATCGTAAACATACAGTAAAAGCAAAGAAAGCAATAACGATGAATAGGAAAATAACATAGGGATTGTCTTGAGCGATAGAATAGAGGATGTTAGCAACGGTAGGCGGGGCGTAATCAATCACAGAAGTCGCAAGGTCTAGCGCTGGATGGTTAGACAAAGAAGTGTTGGATAAAGAGGTGTTAGTGGGATCGCTCAGCAGCTTGTTTCCCGTGCTCGAATTGGTAGTGGGATTTTGTAGCATTCTTAGGAGTGTTTGTAACATTGGGGGCTCTTTTTAAATTTATATTTTAGAATTCTCTTTTAGATAGAGAGATGCTTTTTCTAATAATTGATCATAATTATTTAAATTAGGATCATCTAATACTAATTCTAATAAATAATTGAGAATTAGTCCAATAATAGGGCTAGGTTTTAGAGAAAAAGAACTCATTAACTGGGATCCATTGATGTGAAGGTCTGATACTTTTAGGGCAGCATCTTCTGCTAAAATCTTCTTGATGCGATTTTGAAATTCTTTTAAGATATAAGGGCTATTTTTTTTAGTACCACTTCCTTCTCTATCGGCATGTCTTAGTTGAAATAATAAATTTAAAAAGCTAATATCTCCATCAAAACGTCTTAAAAAGCGACGTATAGCGCCATCATTCCAATCACTAGTATAATAGAACATGTGTAATTCTACTAATAGAGTGGTTTTAGCTATTTCTTCGTTAGAAAATTTTAGTCTCTTCATTAGGGATTTAGCCATTTTAGCCCCAATGACTTCGTGATTGTAGAAGACGTTGCCATTACCTATTTTTAGGGCAAACTTTTTAGCTCTAGGCTTACCTATATCATGTAATAAAGCAGCTAAACGTCCCATAATATCTTTTTTAGGCATAGCATTACAAGTTTCTACGTTGTGTCTGTAGACATCAAACTTATGGAATTCATTTTGGTCTATACCATAACCTTCTTCTAATTCGGGGAGAATAAAAGCCAATAAACCCAAATCGTGTAATAAATCAAAAGCAATAGATGGGGTTTTACTGTCTAATATTTTAAGAAGCTCGTCTCTAATACGTTCTTGAGAGATTTTTTGGATAGTGGGAGCCAATTCTTTTATAGCATCATAGGTCATATCTTCTATATGGTATTCTAATTTTGCCGCAAAACGACAAGCTCTAAGCATACGAAGAGCATCTTCTTCAAAGCGTTTTTTAGGGTCGCCCACGGTTTTAATGATTTTTTGAGCAATATCTTCTTGTCCCAAGAAAGGGTCTATAATTTCTTTACTGAGAGGATTTACCGCTATGGCGTTAATCGTAAAATCCCGACGGGATAAATCTTCTTCTAAAGTAGTCGTGAAAGAAACAGAATCAGGGTGTCTACTATCTGAGTAGATGCCATCTATCCTATAACTGGTAATCTCGTAGTGGGTTTTATTTAAGACAAGGGTGAGAGTCCCATGGGCAAGCCCAGTAGGGATTAAAAGAGTGTTTTTATGTTCTTTGAATATTTTTTGAACTTCATCAGGGGTAGCAGAGGTGGCAAGGTCGAAATCTGATACGGATTCTCCTCTTAGAGAATCTCTCACAGCTCCTCCAACCAATCTTAACTCATGATGATGAGATTCGAAAATCTCTGATAAAAATAGAACGTCTTGAGGGATATCTTTAGTAAATAACATTGAAAATAGCTCCCCCCTTTAAAATTCTATGTAAGTATAGTGTGTTTTAACAAAAAAATCAAGAATTCCTTGGCAATATTAATATTTTTTACGATATAAATCCTAGAAGCATTTGCTTAAAATCAAGTATCAATAATAGATTACTTATATAAAGTATAGTATTTTATTAATAAATGTATTATACTTAGTACAATACAGCAATAGATATATATTATTAATATTGATATTCAGGTCAATTGTTTATTTTTTAGAGGTATAATCATGATTCAAAAAAAATTTATTTTACACGGACACTTTTATCAACCCCCAAGAGAAAATCCATGGACAGGAAGTATAGATAGACAAGTGTCAGCCTATCCTTTTAATGATTGGAATGATAGAATCAATACAGAATGTTACGCTGCCTGTACCAGAACCCCTGTTCTAGAAAATGGGGAAGTAATGACTATTTTAAACTGCTATGAATATTTGTCTTTTAATATAGGCCCAACCTTATTATCTTGGATGGATAGAGAAGATGGTGATAGAGAAACGGTAAGAAAAATTATTGAAGCTGATCAGATTTCTGTGGTTCGTAATGGTGGGCATGGTAATGCTATTGCTCAAGCTTTTAGTCATATGATAATGCCCTTAGCCAATGAAAGAGATCAACGCACTCAGGTCTTATGGGGATTGAAAGATTTTCGTTCTCGTTTTGGTCGTGAGTCAGAAGGTTTGTGGCTAGGAGAAACTGCTATTAATAATGAAGTGGCTGCTCTTTTGGTGGATTGCGGTGTTAAACACGTTATTCTTTCTCCTTTTCAAGCTCAAAGTGTTACCAAAAACGGAGCTTCTGTTAATGTAGTCGGTGGGTCTGTAGATCCTAGTAGACCCTATAAATTACATACTAAAAATGGAGATTTGGCCGTATTTTTTTATGATCCTAATCTAGCATCAGAAATTAGTTTTGGTGAATTGTTGAGTGATGCTAACCGTCTTTTTAAAGCGGTAAAAAATACTTTTTCTTACCAAGCCCAAGATATTCGCTTAGTGCACACAGCCACAGATGGAGAAGTATATGGACACCATAAGGCTTATGGTAATATGGCATTAGCTCGCCTTGTATACGATATCCAAAAAAGTGACAAGCCTGATTTTCAATTTACTAACTATGGTAAATTCTTAGAAGATTTCCCCCCCACTGAAGACTGTGAATTGTTTTTAGGAGATTTGGGAGAAGGGTCTTCTTGGAGCTGTGCTCATGGAGTAGGACGTTGGATTAGGGACTGTAGCTGTCATACAGGAGGACAGGAAGGGTGGAATCAGAAATGGCGAACCCCTCTTAGAGAAGCTTTTGATGTCTTGAGAGATGAAATTCACAGTACCGTAGAAGATATAACAAAAGATACCTTGAAAGATACTTGGGAAGCAAGAAATGATTATATCAAGGTCTTTAAGACCAATACTCTAGAAGCTAGGGAAGAATTTTTTGAAAGAAATCAAAAAAGAGCACTTAGTGTGGAAGAGAAAAAAGATATTATAAAAAGTATGGAATCTCTACGCTTTGCTATGCTTATGTATACAAGCTGTGGATGGTTTTTCAATGACCTTAGTGGAATAGAAACGGTACAAGACCTTCTTTATGCAGAAAGAGCTTACGAATGTTTAGAAGGTAGAGTCGCCCCAGAAGTATACACAAAATTCCGTGAATTTTTAGATAAAGCACATAGTAATATTCTGGAAGAAGGGTCGGGTCAAAATATCCTAGAAAGAAGTGTTTATCAATACAAAGTTTCTAAAGATACCTTGCAGGAGTTTTCTTATTGGAATATTTTAAAAGAAGGCTTAGAAGGCGCTCTGCAAAGTACAGATGAGCTGGACTTTAAAAGAATCTGGGAAGATCGAGACAAAAAAAGATTTGTATATCGTTTTCAAGATTATATGGGTTTTGAAAATATTAGTGCCTTTTCTCTAGTTAAAACACAACAAGATGATCAACTATTATGTAAAAAAATAGATGTGCTATCTGAGGTTTCTTACGACGACGAAGGTTTTTGGAATGCTAATGAAGAATGGAGTGTTGCTAAAGTGTCTGCACTTCCTTTGTTTTTAAGAATTAAATTAATTGCTCGGGGAATACGCTACGAGATGACTCATGGTTATCATCATAATAGAGCAGAAGAATCCATTTCTTTAGACGCTATATGGGGAACAGAAGAATATCTTCTTCCCTATGAAAAAAAAATATTGGTGTTTCATTTTGCCTCTAGTATTTATAAATATGCTCAAGCTATAGGTCATCAAAATGGTATAGAGAGAATAGATCTTCTTATTAGAGAAATTGAATTGTTAAAATCTTGTGCTACCCCTGAAGAAGCAATTATCTTTTTAGATCCTATCGCTGTTTCTATTGCCGAATATTTTAAAAGAGCCCTGCAAACACTTAGTGCAGATATGGTAAAAGATGTCCGTATGCTATTTTGGTGTGTTAAGGACTCTATAGGAACCAGCCATCTAGATATTTTAAGGGATATTACCCATCGTTTTTATATTAGTAAGCTCAATGAGGTAAGAAATCCTATATTTGTTATGGAGTTTAAAACGATTATGAAAGATATGTCCTTTACTAGTACAAAATAAAAGTAAAAGAATATCTTGATAAAAATAAAAAAATGTACTATAATAAGGAAGAAATACGCTTGACAGCTTATTTATCATCAAAGAAGGTTAATTTTTATGCAAGAAATACAAAATCAAATTGAGCAGGCAAAAGTATTGTCATTGCAAAAGCAATATGACGATTCTTTGAGTCTGTATAGGCAACTGGAAGGTAATATTTCTCAATTAGACGACTCCAGTAAAGCTAAAATTTATGCAGGAATAGGTAATATTTATCGTGCGAAATTAGATTTTAGTAGTGCTATTAAGTATTTTCACCTAGCTTTAGAGGTTAATGCTCATAATAAGCTTGCCTTAAAAGGTATAGCTAATTCTTATAGAGGAATTAAAGATAGACAACAAGAATTAAATTGGTGGCTTAAATATATAGAAGTCGATAAAAAAGATTTCCTTGCTCTTACGAGAATCGCTGATGTTTATCGTGGTTTAGGTGATTTTATAAAGGCAGAACAATATTATCTTATGACTTTGAAATTTCAAGCTACTAATAAATTTGCTCTAATGGGTTTAGGGGATCTTTATTATAAATGTAAAAATTACAATCAAGCTCTTGTTTATTGGGAACAGCTCCTAGATATCTATCCTGAGTTTATCAATATCCTCACTATGGTAGGTAATATTTACCGTTTACGTAGGGATTTTACAAAATCAATGGAATATTATCAAAGAGCTTATAAATATGCGCCTCATAATAACTATGTGCTATACGGTATTGCTGATACCTTAAGAGGTACTAAAAGATACCAAGAATCTATTCCTATATGGAAAGAATTACTAGATAAAGATTCTCACAATCCTCGTATTATTACAAGAATAGCAGATGCTTATTTTTTAATTGATTCCTTTGAGGAAGCTGCTGTCCATTATGATGTGGCATGGAACCAATATAAAGATAAATACGGCTATGTAGGGCTTATTCGTCTGGCTATCCAAAAAGATGAAAAAGATGAGGCTTATACTATGATTAGGAATCTCTTGACTCAATTTAGTAGCGATAAACGTATTTGTCTTCTATCTATAGAGTTATTATCTGACGTGGGAAGGGGCGCTGAAGCCAAAAACATTATGTCTGAATTTTTAGATTTGTCTCTTAATCAAGATTTGAATGAGTATATTGATACCTATGTATAAAAATGTTATTATATAGTAAGAAAAATAAAAAAGTGAATTCTATTATAGAGTTCACTTTTTTATTTTGTAAATCTTGATAAAAGATGAGTGCAATATATTTAGAGTATTAAGTTGATTTTTTATAATAAATTTGTTATAATTTTAGGAATATAAGCGATATATTTATACTTGGAATTTTTAAAGAGGATAGAACATGAATGTGTCTGTGAATGAATTAGAAGATATTCTATCTCAGAGTACTGATACGGGGAATTACGAAGTAGCTATAGACCAACTAGCAAATATGCTAGAACAAGACCCTGAAAACGGACTGGTTAGCTTTTATCTAGGTTTATTATTAGTTCGTGTCCAAAATTACCAAAGAGGTATTCGTTATTTAGAGTTAGCTAGGAGTTCTCCGTTAGATTTGGGACAAAAATTTCGTTGTTTGATTTTTCTCGGAAAAGCTTATGCAGATGTTAAAGCCTTTAGTAAAGCTGAAAGAGCTTTTAGAGAAGCTTTGCAAACAGGGGTGCCAGAGCCAGGAGCTTATTCCGCTTTGGGAGCCGTGTTTTATGAACGTAATATGACAAATCAAGCAATTGACGCTTTGAGAAAGGCTTTAGATATAGACCCTAGTTATGCTAGTGCTATTAATAACTTAGGATATATCTTGATTGAAACTAAAAAAGATATAGAAGAAGGGATGACTTTATGTCGAAAAGCGGTAGAATTAGATCCTAAAAATCCCGCTTATAGAGATAGTTTGGCTAGAGCTCTTATGGAGTCTTCATCTTATGATGAGGCAAAGCTAGAGCTTGAAAACGCTCTAGAGATAGATCCTGATAATCTATTGATTACTAAAAGAATGAAAGAACTACTGAAAAAAATGGAGAAATAATGTATATTTTCAATCTACTAGTGCTATTATTTTTTACTACCACATCTCACACAATGATTATTAAAGACCCAAAGATGGAAGCTCCAGAAACAGAAGAAAAGACTTCTTCTTATGATATCATGCCCCCTTACAATCCTTATTCTATCTATGTTCCTAGTAAGGATATTTTGAGCCAGTTATCTGCTAATAGAGTTATGGATATGGCTGCTTCAGCTTATGCTATCAACTATAGCGGAAAAGCACTCTATTTTTATACTAATGTAATCGATATATTTAAAAGTGACACGGCGGCAGTAGCATGGGCGAACTACGAAGCGGGATTTATTCATTATAATAAAAATCAAGATAAAAAAGCCTTGGAATATTTTGACGCTATCTTACAACTCAAAGGGGCGCCCACAACTACCCAAAGTTTAGCTAAAATGATAGCCAATAGAATCCGCAATCCTAAAGAATTTAAAGTTTTTAAGAAACAAGAAGATATTATCTTTTTAGCAGATAGAAAAGCGAAGTCTTTTTTAGACAAGCAAATAGCTAGAGAAGAAAAGGTTGCAGCTAAAAATCAACGAGCTTTAGCCAAAGAGAGAAAGAAGAGAGAGAAAGAAGAACAACAAGCAATTAAAGACGCTGAAAAAGCGATTAAAGATGCTGAAATGCAGAGAGAAAAAGAAGAACAACAAGCGATTAAAGATGCTAAAAAGGCAATGGAAGAAACGGTGACTGAAGAAACGGTGACTGAGGAAAGCTAAAAAGGCATTGCAAGGACATGGTAAAAGGTCAAAGTGACTGAAGAAACGGTGGCTGAGGAAAGCTAAAAAGGCATTGCAAGGGCATGGTAAAAGGTCACTGAAGAACACTAGAAAATAGTCAAGGTTTTATATGGCAAAACGTAAATTTTCAAATATGAGTAAGGTTTTAATGTTTATAGAGGCAGTAGTCTTACTGCCTCTTATCCATGTGATCGCCTTATTATGTCCTTACCAAAAAACCTACGAATTTTCTAAAAAAATAGGCTCTTTATTATTAAGATTAAGCCCTAATAAAAAAATAACAATCCAAAAAAACTTAGCTATTATTTATCCCCACAAAGATTTTTCAGACGAGGAACTTGATGATATTTCTAGGGTGATAGCTGGCTATGAATTGAGGATTATTGTAGAGATGATACAGTTTTCTAGAATGGGCTTTCAAGAAAAAATATCTTATATAAGAGTCAATAGCTGTAATCAAATTTCACAAGTGTATCATAGGAAAGAACGTAACTTTGTAGGATTTACCTTGCATTGTGGAAATTGGGAGATTTTAGGCTGTTTTATGACTAGTGTAGGGATACCCATGACTTGTCTGGTGGAAAGACAATTTAATCCGTGGATTGATAAGCATATCCAATATTTGCGACATGAATTAGGTATTGGTACTATCTATAATGAAATATCCTTAATGAGACCTCTTTTAGATTGTATGAAAAAGGGAGGGGTTGTAGGCTTAGTAGCGGATCAAACTCATTGGTTTGACCCTTTGTTTATTCCTTTTTTTGGAGAAGAGGCTGCCGTTCCTTCAGGCACTGCTGGTTTAGCTCTTAAAATGAAGTCCCTTCTATTCAGTAGCTATAGTCAGTATTTGGGTAAAGGGCAATATTTAGTAGATATTGACACCGATATTGAAGCAGTCAAAACAGATGATAAGGTTCAAGACGTAAAAAACTTAATGGAAAAAATCTATACAAAATACGAATCTATTATTAAAAAAGATGTGAAGAATTGGTATACTTTGGGTACTGATCGATGGGGACTAACGAGAGAAAGTCTTAAAGAATGGGAAAAAAATCCAGATAGTGATAGATTCTAGGTATTTTCAAAAAAATACTCAAAATAATACTGATTGGCACGATATTTGCTATATAATATATAAAGTAATAAAAAAAAGATATAATTTTGGAGGAAGATAATGACCGTAAAACCTATTGGAAGTCGTATTCTTATTGAAGTGAAAGCTGGGGAAGAAAAAACCGCTAGTGGTTTATATATCCCTACTGCTGCTCAAGAAAAAACTAATACAGGTATTGTTATCGCTATAGGCGATACTGATATTACTGTAAAAGTAGGGCAAACTGTTGTTTTTGATAAATATTCAGGAACACAAATTGTCGTAGATAGTAAAGAACAGTTACTATTAGAAATGGAAAATGTTCTTGCTATTGTAGAATAGTTTGAATTAAAAAACCCTCTCATTGAGAGGGTTTTATTTTTGGGGTTTTTATAGTGTTGTGTGATGCTATAAAATGGAATCTAAGCTTCTCATTGTGGGCGATACCTTAAGTTAAATTTAAACGCTTATGGAGATTTTTTATAGTATTGTATGATGTTATATGAAATCTACCTAGTGTAGGCTCCCCAATTCGGGTGGGGGCTTTATATGAGAGCACTATCTGTGTTGTTGTACGATGCCATAAATTGGATCATGTAGGTATCTTGGATAGAAAACATTTCTTTATGTTCTTCTTCGCCTAGCTCGTGGTCATAACCTAGAAGGTGTAGTAGTCCATGTATCGTTAAACGAGCAAATTCTTCCTCATAGCTTACTTGGAATTCTTGGGCTTGACTAAAAGCCATTTCTGAAGAAATAACGATATCTCCTAAAGAAGAATGGGGGAGAATAAACTCCTCGTCTTCGTCCATTGTGAAAGATAAAACGTCTGTAGGGTAGTCTTTTAATCGGTATTGTTTGTTTAATTGTTGGATAAAGGGATTATCACAAATGAGTACAGAACAAATTCTGTTTTCGGACTCAAAGTCTTTTAGGATATTTTGTAGGAAAGCTTGTAAAAAAACGAGATAATCATCAGCTAAGGGAATAATATTGCCAGAAACACTAATTTCAAACATTATTTATTTTTTCTGAAAAAATGGCTACTACTGGTATTTACCTTGAAATCGCCGTTGTCCTTATCTATGTAGTGATTAGCGGAAGAGGGATGCCCCTTGGGCTGGTCTACAACTAATCTATCTTCAGGGGTGATCGTAGATGGATGGGGATATGTAACGAGCCTTTGTTCTTGGTATACTGCAAATAACTCTTTAGTTTCATTGTGGTATATTTTATAGAGAGCAAAGTCTAAAAGTGCTAATAAAGAAATATCGATGAAAAGAGAACGAGAATAGGCGGGAAGTAAGATATCTAAACCTAATCGATTACTTAATTTCCATGCTTTTACTTGATCGTCTCCGTTAGGATCTGCATTCCATACGATAAGCACTGTGTTATTAGATTGGGGTAGTACGGTGATGTGATCGTTAAATTGAACGTGCATATTTTTAGTAGGAACTTCTACTTTTTTAACTTGAGGTTTAGGCACTTTAATCCCACTAGCTTTAATGGTAGCCACCGTTTTAGTAGGAGCTTTCGCTGGGGAGTCTTTTTTAGCCACCGTTTTAGCAGGCTCTTTCGTTGGAGAGACTTTTTTAGCCACAGGTTTTTTAGCGGGCTCTTTCGTTGGAGAGACTTTTTTAGCCACAGGTTTTTTAGCAGGCTCTTTTGAGGTCTTATTTTCTAGTAAGTCAATAAGATCTTTTTTGGTCATTTTAGTGGTAGTGGTTAACTGTTGTTTTTTAGCAAGATCTAAGAGCTCATCTTTTTTTAAAGAAGATAATGCCGTCATAACACTCTCCATGGAAATTAATATTAAATATTAGCTTTACATATATACTAATAATATTAGTATACATTAATTTTTATTAAAAATCAAATAAATCTAAAAAAAACACTTGAGAGATTTGGTCTCAAATCTCTCAAGTATTTAATAGTTATTGGTATGATATAGAATTACTCATCAATAAGAGGAGCATGTGTATTTAGTATAGAAGTAATTTCAGATCGGATATTTTCACTATCTTTATTTAGTACCACACTAATTTCTCCAGCAATCATATCTAGAGCATCGTTGAAAAGTTTTTTCTCCGTAGAGGATAGTTCTTTTACGATATTTCTTCTATAGAGATTTCTAATAACCTCTGCGATATCTAAAATCGCTCCTGATTTAATCATTTCTGTATGCAGTTTATAACGCTGTTTCCAATCAAATGTATTAACATCTCCATCAGAAGCCAAAATATCAAAACTTTGCTTAATCATTTTTTCCGTTGCAAGAGGACGTAGACCTGAATTTTCAATGTTACCCGTGGGCAACATTATCTTTGTATGGGTTAGAGGGAATTCAATTATGAGATACTCTCTTTTTTCACCAAGGACTTCCTTTTCCTCAATTTCAACGATTTGACCTGCTCCGTGGAAGGGATAAAATACAGACAAACCTTTTTCAAACATTAATACCCTCACTAAATTTCTTTGATATACTAATTTTTATAACAAAGAACACATCCTTGTGCTCTTTTAAGAAGTTATAAAAAATTAGCACATTACTTTTCTTATTCACTATATTATTTTGTATAATTATTTATCGGCAATTTTTTGAAATTATGTATACCATGGTTTTGAATTTCTTTTTAGATCAAACAATTTAGGGGAGATGATAATGATAAAAATTTATGGATTATAGCTGACTTACAAGAACACTTGATTTTTTTATAAGTATTAGCTATAATTGTATTATGAAAAAATTTTGGAAGTTCACAAAAATTGCTTGCATCTCTTGTTGTGCTATTTATGCTACTATCACCATAGCTATTACTACCTACAATCCTCCTCCTCCTCAGATAGTGAGTTCTCGATTAGTGGTAATTTTAGGGGCTGGGTATCTTAAAAGTGGGGATCCCGTACCTGCTTTGGAGCGTAGACTTCAAAAAGGAATAGAAATTTGGTATCTATTGCAATCAAATCAAATCTCCCATCAGACTCAAAAAAATGTTTATGTTATGATAAGTGGACGCAAAGAAGAAGTGCAAGTTATGAAAAATTATCTTTCTTCTAATGGTATTGCTGATAAATATATTGAGGAAGATATAGAAGGTAATAATACAAAATCTACAGTAGAAAATGCTTATCATATGTCGGAAAAATTACAAACAGAACCTATTTTTATATCCCAAGCCTACCATATCCCAAGAATTGCATTCTATACTAAATTTCATACCTCTAAAGGGGCTCAATTTATTGCCACTGATAGAGTGAATATTTCCTTAATTAGTTTTCTAGCAGTTTCTTTGCGAGAAAGCTTTGCTATCTTCCTTTTTCCTTTTATTTTTCTCATCGAACACCTTTCTGCTTAAAATACAGACAAAGCTGTCTTTTTTATAATCATTTTTATGTAAATGTGTTTTTTGCTTGCTTTTTTAAAAAAAATAGGGTATACTATTTGAAACATATCGAGTATATGTAGTATACAAAAAAATTGAGAGGTGTTTTATGGGCAAGTATATTTTAAAACGGATCGTCATGTTAATTCCTGTAGTAATAGGAATTTCCTTTGTAGTGTTTTCTATTATGTCTTTAACACCAGGAGATCCTGCTCAATTAATCTTAGGGGAAAGCGCTTCTAAAGAAGCCTTGGACGCTAAGCGTGAAGAGCTAGGATTGAATGATCCCTTTATTGTTCAATATTTCCGTTATGTTTCAGCTGCTGCTGTGGGCGATTTCGGACGTTCTTATACTACTAATGTACCTGTTACACAAGAAATTATGTCTCGTTTTCCTAATACCTTAATACTTACAATTTGTGCTGTTATTTTAGCTATTATTATAGGAATTCCTGTAGGCGTCTTTACGGCTGTGAGGCAATATTCCTTATGGGATAGTGGTGTTATGGTGTTGACTCTCTTAGGGGTTTCTATGCCTGTTTTTTGGTTGGGTTTGATGTTGATCTTATTATTTGCTTTAAATCTCAATTGGCTTCCAGCTGTGGGGCAACCTTCATGGTCTATTAATGGTATTAGAGCTTTGATATTGCCTACCTTAAGTTTAGGAGTTAATACAGCTGCTGTTATTACAAGAATGACTCGTTCTTCTATGTTAGATGTTATTCGTCAAGACTATATTCGTACGGCGAGAGCTAAAGGGGTATCAGAATTTTATGTAATCGCAAGGCATGCTTTAAGAAATGCGATGATTCCTGTGCTAACTGTTATCGGTATTCAATTTGGCGGATTACTCGGTGGTGCTATATTGACAGAGAGTGTATTTTCTTGGCCAGGAGTAGGACGTTTGTTAGTAGAGGCTATACGCCAAAAAGATACTCCTAGAGTTATGGGAATTGTTATCTTTTTAGCTGTGGCATTCAGTATTGTAAATTTAATTGTAGATGTTCTATATGCTTATGTAGATCCTCGTATTAAATCCAGATATAAATAAGGGGGGATGACAATGGAACAATTACACCAATCTAAAGATTTATTCCACTATATTGTACATCATAAAAACATTAAAAATATTTTTATAGGCTATATTGTAGGTTCTTTAAGTATCATACTTATAAATCTTCTTCTAGGCTATGGAACAGAGGCATTTATTCCTAATGAAGCCGGTGAGTTTAATCAAGTAGCTCGTACGGTACATTTTACATCCTTAGTGTGTCAATTTCTCTTAGCTGTAACTTTTATCGCTTTTTTATTTTCTCATATGTTTGGCTCTCAACTAAATAGTGTTATTACACGTCTTAGAAAAAATCCTATGGCCGTAATAGGTTTATTTATTTTGATTATTCTTACGATATTTGCAACCTTTGCTGATTTTATAGCTAACTATGAATTAGTTGTTATTAAACAAAATTTATCTAATACCTTCGCTACTCCAGGTTCAAAAGGTCATATTTTTGGTACGGATGAATTTGGTAGAGATATATTTGCTCGTATTGTTCATGGGACTCGTATTTCCTTAACAATAGGATTCGTTGCTGTTTCAGCATCTATCCTCGTAGGAGGGTTTTTAGGAGCCGTAGCAGGTTATTATGGTGGTTGGTTGGATAACGTAGTCATGCGTGTCATGGACGTCTTCTTAGCCATTCCTTCTATCCTTCTTTCTATTGCTATTGTATCTGCTTTAGGACCAAGTTTAATAAATCTCGTTATTGCTATTTCTATCTCTAATATGCCTGTATATGCAAGAATAGTAAGAGCATCTGTCTTATCTATTAGAGGACAGGAGTTTATTGAAGCAGCCCATGCTATTGGTGCTAATAATATTTATATTATTGTGAAACATATATTACCTAATGTGATGTCTCCTATTATTGTACAAGGCACTTTGGGCGTAGCTGGTGCTATCCTTAGTATCGCTGGCTTAAGCTTTATAGGTTTAGGAGTTCAACCACCTACTCCAGAATGGGGCTCTATGCTTTCAGGGGGGCGTAGTTTTATAAGAAAAGCTCCTTGGGTAACAACTTATCCAGGCGTTGCTATTATGATGTCTATTCTTTCTCTTAACCTTTTAGGAGATGGGCTTCGTGACGCTTTAGACCCTAGATTGAAATAAGGAGTGGAAGATGAGTGAAAAAGAAATTGTATTAGAAATAAAAGACCTAGTGGTCGAATATACCTCAGAAAGTGGCATAGTACATGCCGTTAATGGACTTAATATGGTACTTTATGCTGGAGATACCTTTGGGCTCGTGGGAGAGACAGGGGCGGGTAAAACCACTACTGCTCTTAGTATTATGCGTCTTGTTGCAGAACCTCAAGGACGTATTATTTCTGGTAGTATTAAATTTATGGGCGAAGAGCTCCTTACTAAATCAGAAGTGGAGATGAGAAGTATTCGTGGGGGAATGATCTCTATGATTTTCCAAGATCCTATGACTTCTCTAAACCCTGTGATGACTATAGGAGAGCAAATCCTCGAAGTGATAGAAATTCACCAAACGACCCTTTCTAAAGAAGAAGCCCTTGTTAGAGCTGAAGAAATGTTAGAGTTAGTAGGTATCCCAAAACAAAGATTTAATGAATATCCTCACCAATTTTCTGGTGGTATGAAACAAAGAGTCGTGATTGCTATTGCTTTAGCTTGTAATCCTAAACTTATTATCGCTGACGAGCCTACTACGGCTTTAGACGTAACTATCCAAGCTCAAGTATTAGAATTAATGCAAGAGCTCCAAAAAGAGCTCAATACAGCTATGATTTTAATTACTCATGATTTGGGCGTGGTGGCACAAGTATGTGACCATGTAGCTATTATGTATGGTGGGCAAATCGTAGAAAATGGTACCGTAGAAGATATTTTCCGTAGAACTAAGCACCCTTACACAGAAGGTTTGTTTGGATCTATTCCTAATCTCATAAACAATGTAGAACGTTTGAATCCTATTAAAGGTTTAACTCCTGACCCTACTAATTTACCTTCAGGATGTGCTTTTCACCCACGTTGTCCTTATGCAGGAGATATATGTGCTACAAAAAGTCCTGTTGAAACAAAGGTTTTAGGTGGGCATATTGTAGAATGTATGATTTACGAAGGGCTTGTTAAAGGCGAAGTAAAAGGAGCAGACCATGCCTAAAAATTTAATAGAAGTTAAAAATCTTAAAAAATATTTCCCTACTCCAAAAGGTATTGTTCATGCCGTGGATGATATTTCTTTTACGATTCCAGAAGGGAAAACTTTAGGAGTAGTGGGGGAATCTGGGTGTGGTAAATCCACTACAGGTCGTCTTTTGCTCCGTCTTATTGAACCTGATGCTGGTAATATCCTTTTTGAAGGGGAAGATCTCTTAGCTTTACCTCATCAAAAAATGAGAGATATTAGACGTTATATGCAACTTATTTTTCAAGACCCTTATGCATCTCTTAATCCTCGTATGAGTATTGGGGAAACAATAGGGGAACCTCTTTTAGTACATGGATTAGAAAAAAAAGGTCCTGCCTTAACCAAAAAAGTCTATAAAATTATGGATACTGTTGGTTTGGCTAGAAATCTTATTAATTCTTATCCCCATGAATTAGATGGTGGTCGTCGTCAACGTGTGGGCATAGGACGTGCTTTAGTACTTCAACCTAAGTTTATTATTTGTGATGAACCTGTATCATCTTTAGATGTTTCTATTCAAGCTCAAGTACTTAACCTTATGCAAGACCTTCAAGCAGAGTTTAATCTTACATATTTATTTATTACTCATGATTTATCCATTGTTAAACACTTTGCTGATGAAATTATGGTGATGTATTTAGGAAAAGTGGTAGAACAAGCTAGTTCAGATGCTTTATTCAAAAACCCTCAACATCCTTATACTCAAGCATTATTATCAGCTATTTCTATACCATCTTTAGACCAAGAGCATAATCGTATCAAACTTCGAGGAGAAATCACTTCTCCTATTGATCCGCCTCTCTATTGTCGTTTTGCTCCTAGGTGTATGTTCGCCACAGCAGCTTGCTTCGCTGGGGAACCCGATTTACTTAATGAAAATGGGCACACTTGTGCTTGTTTCCATAAAGGGAATCTTGTAGAAACAAATACCAATCAATAAATCACATAAAAAAGCTCCTAGCTGTAATAACATTAGGAGCTTTTTTTATAATTTATCTTATATTCTTTTCTTGGGGCATTATAGAGCCTTCAACACGCTTTCTCAACGTGCCTTTTGCCTCTCTAGAACCTATTTGTCCTTGCCCCCTTTGTGAGGGTGGCTGTGAGACTCGCTAGAAGCTTGTTTTAATATATTTGTCCCTAGGATGGTAGTGAGACTCGCTATGAGCTTGTGTAATGGTGGAGATTTTAGCTCCCCCCTTTAGTAGTCCCTCTTTATAATTCGTCTAAGATTCTTTGTCTTTCTTTATATTCTAGAGACTCACTAGAACCTTGTTCTAATATTTGCCCTTGTCTTGTGAGGACTTCTGTAAGGGTAGGGATGGCTGTCATTTTTATGGTAGAAGGATACTCTAGCGTTAATCTCATAACTTCTTCATTATCAAACCAAGTTACTCTATAGGAGGTTCTATCTTTAGGGGTACCATATTTATCTAATAATTTTTCGGATAAGGTATAAAAAGAAAAGTATTCTGGGGTAAGAAAGATGGTTAACTGGTAGCTTTGTTCTTGATAAAAGTCTACAAATACTTTTTGTATCATATTGTTATTGCTATTGTTCGCCTTTAAGACTAAGGTATAAGGGGTGGCTGGTTTTAATTGGAGTAATAGCTCGTCTTCGGCTGGGATAAGGTCTCTAGACCCTTTAATGGTCTCTAATATTTGATCTTTGGTCATACCTATCTCTAGCCCTAGAAACGAAAAATCTTGACTATAAGAGATTGTAGGGATTAAGAGAAAAAAAGCCATCGCATATAATATCATACTTATTTTTCACCTATAAGATAATCTAAAAACTTCTTCCAACCTGATTCAGCTTGAAACTCTTTAGGGGATACATTGAGGATTTTCCTTGTTATTTGTTCCATACTTTGCGCAGGAGGGGATGTAGGACTTAGAATGGTAAAAGGTATCTGTTTACGTACAGCGCTAGGAATAATAGGGGAATCAGGGATAAAACCTAGGGGGGTTATTTGAACATTGAGAAACTGCTGAGATATCGCTATTATTTTACTGGCTACTTTTTCAGCTTCTGCTTGAGAATGGGATTTATTAACGACTAATTTAAGGTTAGGGTTGCTTATACCGTGATCTAAAGAAATAGATTTTATAACGCCGTAAGCATCAGTAATAGAAGTAGGCTCTGGAGTCGTTATTATAATAGTTTCATGAGCAATGGCTGCAAATTGGGTAACGTTAGTGGAAACACCAGCTGCTGTGTCTATAATAAGGTAATCGGCGTAATTAAGATCTAAAATACCTTTAATGAGATTTATTCTATCATTCTCATCCATGTTAGCTAATTGACTAAGTCCAGAAGCCCCAGCAATGAGGTCTATTCCATAACTAGTAGGGGTAACAATATCTTGAAGTTTTTTTTGCCCTTTTATGACATGATATAAATTCGCTTTAGGGATTAAACCTATTAAGACATTAATGTTAGCTAATCCCAAATCGGCATCCATAATAACAACTCTTTTTGGTGTGTACATATTATTATTATTATCACGAAGGTTTGCTAAGGTAATAGCAAAATTCAAAGCAAAATTACTCTTACCAACACCACCTTTTCCTGAGGTTATGGTGATAATACGTGTGCGAGATTGTGATTGTTCTACGATTCTTTTCAGCCCTTCAGCCTGGTCCGGTCCCAATAATACTGACATAATAGCTCCTTAAGCGAGGGAATCTTTGATGATTTTATGTAAATCGGCAATCTCAAAATCTTGAGGTATTTCTTGCCCATCAGTAACAAAAGACAAAGGTTTTTGAAATTTGTATACGAGAGATACAATAGACCCGAAAGTCTTGGTTTCATCTAATTTAGTTACAAGGATATGTTTATAGTCTATAACCTTATAAGCATCACATATATAATCTAAATCACTAACTTTAGTGGTAGCACTTACAACTAAATGAACGTCAATAGGACGTCCCGTCATAGATATCCAGTGAGATAGCTCTTGAATAGCAACATGCTCTTTAGGAGCTTTTCCTGCTGTATCTATAAAAGTATAATCGGTATCTGGCTCAGAAATCAAAGTAAAAAAATCTTCTTGTTTACTAATAGAATGGAGTTTGGTTTGCATATAGCTAGCCAATCTTTCTAATTGAGTTTCTCCACCAACCTTATAGCGATCAATAGAAATAAAACGACATTTCTTTTTACGAATCAAGGATAAATGCGTGGCTAATTTTACAATAGTACATGTTTTACCTACACCCGTAGATCCTATAAACATTATATCTGTACCATAGATATAATTATCTAAATGTATATTAGAAATAGGAAGATTTTCTCTTAAAAAACCCGCTACCTTTTTTAGGATAGTCTTTTTATCACTGAGGACTTCGAAATTTTGTTTTAAATGATTTATAATATCTTCAATTAGGGAAAGGGAAAATTCTCTTTCTCCAAGATATTTTTCTATCCATCTTATATGTTGTTGACATATTTCGTGTTCATTAGGGAGTCCTCTGTTTTCTTGTAGAGAGTCCATTAATTGAGTGTGGGCGATGTTTTTTTGTTGAGCGAGAATGATCTCTTTTACTTGTTTAAATTCGGTGCGAATACTAGATATTTCTTTTTTTAGCTCAGCATTATTACTCTTAGGGGGATCCATTAAAGAAATCGGCTTTGGTAGGCTGTTTTTTTTAGGAAGATTGTTTTCTAATTGGGAAATTTGTTGGGCTACTTTTGAAACCCTGTCAATAGAAAATAAGGTATCAGCAACTTCGTTTTCTAAGATAGTTCTACTTTTTTTAGTGATTACAGCCCTTTCTATGGGGCTAAAAGGTTCTGGGGTTACTTTTGGTCTAAGAGTAGGCTGTTCTTTTTTAGAGAAAGAAGATACTCGAGAATGCTCTGGTACTCCAATAACAATTTTATGGACTGTTTCTTTTTTAAATCCCATAAAACTAGAGACTGGTTCTTCTGAACATTTAATGAGACGTCCTTCTTTTAATTGGGGATTTCTTTTCTTTTCTAATTCTAATTTAGATTGAGCTTCTTCTTTACTCTTACCTTCGAAAGTCAAATACAACATAGCCTTAAATCCTTACACTTATTCTACTATTATAGTATAAAGGGAATCTTCATTTTCAGCAATTTTTGATTAAGAATATTTTTATTAATTTATTTATAATAAATGATTAAGAAATTAATCCCAATTGTTCTACGGTAAAACTCTGAGGAACTTCAGAATATGCGATAACAGCAGTGGTAGGGAAAGAATGGAGTAAGACCTCTCTAACAAGACGACGCACCCTTTTAGAGCAAAGAATCACAGGGTGTATCCCTTCAGATAATTTTTGTTCTAAAGCTTGTCCTACAGCACTGACAAAACTAGTCATATTAATGTTATCGAGAGTAGAAATATACCCTTGAGGGGTATCTTCTATGGATTCTCCTAGTAATTGTTCCCAATGGGGGTCAATTAATAATGTCTTAAGAGTGTTGTTTACACTAATATGAGGGTCGGAGACAATCTGCTTTCCTAGTACTTCTCTAACTTGTTCTGCTACGGCGTCTATATGTGGTAAAATAGCTCTATAATCTGCTACTACTTCTAAAATAGGTACCATATTTCGGATCTTAACTCTTTCTTTCAGGAGACTTTGTAATATTTTATGTAATTCACCTATATTAGATTTTTTAAGAGTATCATCAACAAGGGTAGGGAATTCTTTGTGGAGAGCATCCATCATGTGTTGGACATCTTGTCTAGTTAAAAGCTCAAAAGAATTTCTTCTTATTAGCTCTGTTAGATGGGTAGCTACGGCAGAAGATGGGTCAAATATATCAAAACCTAAGGTTTCTGCTTTGGCTCTTTCTTCTATGTTGATCCATTTAGCAGGGAGATTAAAGGCGGGCTCGTGGCTGTCTATTCCTTCTATGAGATTGAGGTCTTTTTTAGGATTCATCGCTAAAAGCTTATTAACAAAAACACGTCCTCGTCCTATTTCTGTGCCACGCACTTTGATGATATATTCTTGAGCATCAGCACTAACATTATCGGTAATTCTTATAGGGGGGACAAGTATCCCTAGGTCAAGACCTATTTGTCTACGCATCATTTTAATTCTTTCTAAAAGGTCGCCCCCTTGGCTTTTATCGACGAGGGGTATTAAACTAAATCCAATTTCCATACTCATAGGGTCAACGTGTAAGATATCTTGAATGGTAGGCTGGGAATCTTCTTTAGCAGCTAATTGATCAGCATGGTCTTTTTGTTGTTGTTCTATTTGGGTAGCTTGACTCATTAAGTAAGCAGAACCTATCATAAGGGAACCTAAGAGTACACATAATGCTATGGGGAATCCCGGCAGGAATCCCATTAAGAAAATAGCTCCCCCTGTGATATAGAGGGTTTTTGGGAGCATGATAATTTGGGTAACGATATCAGCCGCAAATTTTTCGTTTGCTGAGTTTCTCGTAACAATGATACCTGTAGCAACAGAGACAAGAAGTGCTGGTATTTGGGAGACGAGACCGTCTCCAATAGTAAGTTTAATATAAAGATTGGCTGCAGCACCTATATCCATACCATTCATGGAACCAATGATGATACCACCAATAGCATCGACGAGTAAGACAACGGCAGCCATTTGAACGTTACCAGAGACAAACTTGGACGCACCATCCATAGATCCATAAAAACCAGTTTCCATGGTAAGGTCTTGACGTCTTTTTCGAGCATCTTCCTCGGTAATAGCCCCAGAATTAAGGTCTTCGTTGATGGCTAACTGTTTTCCTGGCATCGCATCTAAGGCGAAACGAGCGGCAACTTCAGAGACACGAGTAGCACCTTTGGTGATGACTAAAAACTGTATGGCTAAGAGGATGATAAAGATAATAAGTCCAACTACAATATTTCCACCCACAACAAAATCTCCAAAGGCAGAAATAATACTTCCCGCATTACCTTCTGTAAGGATTAATCTAGTAGATGAAATATTTAGAGCAAGCCCAAAAACAGTGGTGAGAAGGATCAAAGTAGGAAAGGATGAGAAGTCTGATGGTTTTTTAACGTATAAGGTAGATAAAATAATCAAGAAAGAAGCTGATAGATTAAGGAGTAAGAAAAAATCTAGTAAAATTGGGGGTACAGGGATAATAAGCATTAAAATACCGCCAATAGCAGCAAGAGCTACAAAAAGGTCAGAATTCTTAGATAAAGAATCCAGTACGTTTAATCCTCTTTGTAAGGGAGCTTGAGCCATAAGAACCTCTATATAATATGTTTCTTATAGTATAAGCTAGAAGTGTAATTATGTAAAATTTTAAGAGTATGATTTTTTTATTATCTATGGCTATGGAGAGGTAACAGTTCTGTGTAGGGGTATGTTTTTGGAGTAGACAAGAGATAGGACTTCGGCTACTGTTTGGTAGAATTCGTAGGGGATTTCGTCTCCTACATTAGCATCTGCAAAAAGTCCACGAGCTAGGGGTTTGTTTTCGTAGATAGGGATGTTGTTTTGTATAGCGATCTCTCTAATTTTAAGAGCTGTTCTATCAGCTCCTTTAGCCACGACCATAGGTGCATTCATAAAAGACTTATCGTATTTAATGGCTACCGCATAGTGAGTCGGGTTGGTGATGATAACGTCGGCAGTGGGTACGGCTTGCATCATTCGTCTTGTTCCCATACGTTGCTCTAATTGGCGTATTTTTTGTTTGATTTCGGGGTTTCCCTCTTGTTCTTTGAATTCTTCTTTTACTTCTTGTTTGGTCATCTTTAAAGATTCTATATATTCTCTATATTGAAAAGCATAATCAGATAGCGCTAAGAGGAGGAGAATAAACCCTGTTACAAGGACAAATTTAGTGATAATCCACGCTATAGACGCTAAGGCTGCGTTGTTGTCCATGTGGATATAAGATACCATAGTCCCTAATTCATCCATCATAAAGATAAAGGCAATACTAAATACGATTACTACCTTGGCAAGGGATTTTCCGAGATTAAAGAAAGCTTGTTTAGACCAGAACATTTTTTTCAGGTTAGAAAAGGCGTTTCCAAAAATCTTTTTGAAGTCAGGTTTTAATTTTTTGGTGGTAAAAAGGAATTTGGTTTGGGCGAGGGATACCACTAATACAGAAATAGTAGCTACAAACAAAATAGGCCCTAAAATACTTAAAACCATAGAGAACATACCAAAACTCATACTGCCCAGATCGTTTTTAGATATCTCTATAGTGTTAATTCCATTAATGTAATATAAAAATATATAATTGAGGGATTTATAGATATTTTTCCAAAATAGCACTAAATAAATAAAGACAGCTAGAAAAGAAACAACCCCTATTAATTCTTGCGATTGGGGGATATTCCCCTCTTCACGGGCTTTTCGTTTTTTGGCTTCTGATGGTTCTTCGGTACGCCCTTCATCCTCGGGATTAGCAAAACGTTGTAGATCTAGGGTGAGTAAGATGGGGTCTTGTAAGATACTTTCTAAAGGTAAGAGAATAAAGAGATTTTTATCATTGAAATAAGATGTCATCTATGCTCCTCTACTAGAACGTAATAATAATAAAACAGAATCATGTAGTTCTTTGAATACGATAGTGCTAAAATCTAAAATACCTGGGAGTATAAGCCATAACATCATAAATCCCAAAAATATCTTAATATTCCACCCCATAACCATTACATTAAACTGAGGGGCAACACGCCCAATAAGTCCCATTGCAATGTCTAATAATAGAGTAATCCCTATGATAGGCAAGGAAACACGAAAAGCTAGAGAAAATAAAATAGAAGATGATGCTTTCATAGCTGGTAATAAACTCGTCACAGCCTGAGTTCCAATTATAGGAATATCTTGAAATGATTTAACGATAATTTCTATAAATACAATGTGGGACTCGGTACGGATAAAAAGAAGCATCACGATTACAGATATTAAATTACCGAGAGATGGAATATTATCTTGGGTTAGGGGGTTGACATTTTCACTGAAGGTAAGCCCCATAGTCGTGGAGAATATAGCACTAGATAAATGTACAGCGGATACGGTAATCTGAACAATGAAGCCTATAGAAAGCCCTACTAAAAGACTACTTAAAACGTGCATACCAAACTCAGCAATATTGGGAGTGAATGTAATTGTATTGAGGGCTACTACCATAGGGGTACTTAAAAGAGCAATAAAAAACCCTAAGCCAGCTCTAGCCATTGTAGGGATACCCGTGGCTAAGACGGGGAGTACCAATAATAAACCAAAGACTCTAGCAAAAACGGTGAGGAAAACTTGAAAGTGTTGTTGGAAGTAATCAAAATACATATTTTATCCTATAATTGAGCCGTAGCAATGAGAGAAAATAAAGAATTAATATAATTTAACATACGAGTACTATAAAAAGGAGCAGCTACTGCTAATAATATTGTAACAATAATGAATTTAGGGACAAAGGTAAGCGTTTGTTCTTGTAGGGAGGTAGTCGCTTGGAAGATAGAGATAATAAGCCCTAAAATCATTGCAATACCTAAGATAGGCACACTAAGATAGAGCACTTCTATCATAGCTTGGTTTATTAAGGTGAGAATATGGCCTTGAGTCATAGATTGCCTCCTATCTCATGAAACTTTGAACTAATTTATCTATTAAAAGATCCCAACCATCAGCTAAGACAAATAATAAGATTTTAATGGGGAAGGATATTGTTACAGGGGGTACCATCATCATCCCCATAGACATCAAGGTACCAGCTGTCACGATATCGATAATCGTAAAGGGTATCATGATTAAAACACCCATATAAAAAGCAAGAGATATTTCGTTAAGTACAAAAGCAGGGATGAGGATATAAGTAGGAACATCAGCTTGATTACGGGGTCTTTCTATACCAGATAATTGAATAAATCGAAATATATAACGTTCTGAAGTTTCTTGAAACATAAACTCTCTAATAGGAGCCATGCCTTTTTCGTAGCCTTCTGCTAGTTGGATTTCTCCACTAAAATAGGGCTGAAGTCCTTCGTCATAGGAGCGTTGAAGGGTAGGGAACATAATAAATAAAGTGAGAAAAAGGGATAGTCCTGCTATGGTTTGGACGGGGGGAAGATTTTGTGTTCCGACACCACGTCCTACAAAGGAAAGTACTATATAAATACGAACAAAAGAAGTCATCAGAATCAATAAAGAAGGCGCTAAAGAGATAATGGTTAGGAGAAAAATCACTTGTAAGGCTAAGGAGACTTCTTGTGGTGTTTGAGCTTGAGCGATATTAAAATTAACAGTAGGAATCGCTAATTGCTGGGCGTAGGTCAAACCTACTCCTATAAAGATAAAAAATGATGAAAATCCTAATGTTTTTAGAAAGTTTTTAAACATAAATGTTCCTTGGGGTAGCATATAATAGTATACATGATATTATTCTTTATATCTAATTTTTGATTCGTCATTCACAAAGGAAATTATAGGGGTTTTTATCGATAATAATCTTATAATATAGACGATGATTGATTTTTTAATTCTTTGGAGTGTAATTAGCTAGCAATCAATATTTATGCGCTCATCAATATTATACCTTGTATAGGGGTCTTTATTTGTGTTATACTATAAAAAAGGAGAGTACTATGAAAAAAATATTATTAGCATCGTTATTTTTGTTATCGGTGCCTGTATTTGCTCAAGATATGGTAAAAGAAGAGCTTTCTTTATCGGTCACACAAGCTGTGAAATCCCTAGAAACTACCTTAAAGGCTAAAGGGCTTACGGTTTTCGCTAAGATAGATCACATGCAAGCAGCGAAAAAGGTAAATCTTGAAATGAAACCTGCTGTCGTTATTGTCTTTGGAAATCCTGCTGTAGGGACAGTGTTAATGAACGCTAATCCTATGTGGGCTTATGAACTCCCCCTTAGAATAGCTATTTATGAAGATGCTAAAGGTAAAGTTTGGGCTCAAACACGTCTTTTAGTTAAGGATATTCCTAGTCCTTCAGAAGCTAAACGTGTAGAAGCGATGAATGGGCTCCTTAAAGCTCTTGTGAAAATAAAATAAGTACTTTATTTTTATGAATCTTAGTGAGCTTATGGATAGCTATAAATCGAAAAACCCTTCTATAAAATAATAGAAGGGTTTTTTTTATATTAAAAAGCTATTGTTTTTAGAAGACCATTCCAAAGCTGAGTCCATAACGTATTGCTAAGTCTCCTCGTCTGGGGGCAATCATATCCATTCCTATAACACCACCAAACTGTAGTCCAAAATTTTGTGCTGTGTGGTAACGAACGGAGGCATTTATTTCAACAGTAAATGATGTAAATAAGGACATCGCCTTAGCCCAACCTTCAAACATGCCACCAAAAGAAGGATCTATAGCTGCTTGGTTTTCTGATGGGAGGTAAGCTCTTATCCCTACGCCACCATTCATAACCATAGACCAGCCTGTTCCTAGAGAAGATCTCTTATCAAAAAGATATCCCCCCATCCCTATTAAATTCCCTATAGCAAAGGGAGATGTGGTTACAAGCTCTTCTATATAAGAATTATTTCGTCCTATATCATATTGAAAGTAAACCTGTGCATAAAAATAGAGTTTATTTTTACCTAAAAATATCTCTATTCCTGATGTGGATAACATGGTGTTATAGTTATTACCAAAAGAAGATTGACCTTCAATTCTAGTAAAGATACCAAAATAAGGGGGCATTACCAATGGTCCTTTTTTGGGTTTTGCTGTGGTTTCTTGAGCGAAAGCTCCTGATATACTGCTTAATAATAGTGTTAGTAAAAATATTTTTTTCATTAAAAATACTCCTGAATATATATACAACATAATAGCATATCCCATGTTGTTTGTCAAGCACTACCAAATCCAAAGTCCTTTAAGGACTTTGGATTTATGAAAGTTATTGAGCTTATGGATAGCTATAAATCGAAAAACCCTTCTATAAAATAATAGAAGGGTTTTTTTTATATTAAAAAGCTATTGTTTTTAGAAGACCATTCCAAAGCTGAGTCCATAACGTATTGCTAAGTCTCCTCGTCTGGGGGCAATCATATCCATTCCTATAACACCACCAAACTGTAGTCCAAAATTTTGTGCTGTGTGGTAACGAACAGAGGTATTTATTTCAAGAGTAAATGATGTAAATAAGGCCAAAGCTCCAGCAAAACTTTCAAAAGTACCTACAAAAGAGCCATCATTTTTATGTCCTGCTTCTGGGAAATAAACTCTTATCCCACCACCACCATTCATAACCATAGACCAGCCTGTTCCTGTAGAAGCTCTCTTATCAAAAAGATATCCGCCCATTCCTATTAAATTCCCTACAGCATAAGGTGATGTTGGGATGATTTCGTCTACATAATAAGTATTTCGTCCTATATCATATTGAAAGTAAACCTGTGCATAAAAATAGAGTTTATTTTTACCTAAAAATATCTCTATTCCTGATGTGGATAACATGGTGTTATAGTTATTACCAAAAGAAGATTGACCTTCAATTCTAGTAAAGATACCAAAATAAGGGGGCATTACCAATGGTCCTTTTTTGGGTTTTGCTGTGGTTTCTTGAGCGAAAGCTCCTGATATACTGCTTAATAATAGTGTTAGTAATAATATTTTTTTCATTAATGATACTCCTGAATATATATACAACATAATAGCATATCCCATGTTGTTTGTCAAGGGTATACCCCAAGTGGGCTGGGGTATACCCTTGACAAGAGCTTTTCAGATGAGGCACATGAGCAGGATGGGGTAATAAATATTTTAGTTATTAAAAGGGCTACTTGCCATTTTTTCACTGAGCTCTTCATGCTTTACAGTGAAAAGCTCAAAATCCTCTTCTATAGTGATATTGAGAGCGTTTAATTCTTTACTGAGAGAGGCGATTTTAGCACCTTCACTATTAGCCGAAGCTTCTACCAGGAGGGTTTGTATGTCTTTGACTCTATCTTCTTCGACTTGGATTTTTTCTTCTAGTTTTTCTATTTCATCTTTTAGGGGTTTTAGGGAAGATTGGAAAGCGTTTTTTTGTTTTTGTAGCTCTTTTTTTTCTTCTTTACTTAGTTTGTTGGTGGGCTTTTCTTTTTTAGGTCTTGTAGGCTCTTCTTCCATGAAACCTTTATCTTCTAAAAATTCTTGATAAGTACCAGAAAAAACAAAGGGCTGGGCTCCGTCAAAAACGATTAATTTAGTGGCTAGGGCATGAAGTACCATTTCGTTGTGAGTAACAAATACAACAGCTCCGTCAAAATAGTCTAAAGCCTCAATGAGGGAGTCGACACTTTGCATATCGAGATGGTTAGAAGGCTCATCTAAAAAGAGACAGTGGGTAGGGGTAGCGATAAGTTTACCGAGAAGAACACGAGCTTTTTCTCCTCCTGATAGGACATCACATTTTTTAAGCGCCATGTGCCCTTCAAAAAGCATTGCCCCAGCGATACTTCTCGCTTGTCCTCTATTACCACTAGGGAGGACACTAGCAATCTCTTCTTCAACAGTATGCATGCCATTGAGCTCTTGTTCTGCGACCTGTCCATAATAACCAGGAATGAGCTGAGGGTGCATTTTTATATCCCCTTCTGTGGGGGTGAGCTGTTGACAAAGGAGACGGAGGAGGGTAGATTTCCCTTTTCCGTTTTTCCCTATAATAGCAATCTTATCTCCCTTAGATACTTCAAAATCTAAGTTATTAATAAGAATATTATCTTTTTCATAGCCAAAACTAAGATTATCGACGGTAAACATGTTCCTCGTGTCAAAGCCTTTGAAGTTGAATTGGAAGTCCAAATCTTCTATATTCTCTAATTTAGCTCTATTATCTTTTTTCTCTAGGGACTTGATACGGGATTGTACCATCCCTGCTAAACGAGCTTTCGCACGAAATTTACGGATAAAATCTCCTATGCGGGCTTTTTCTTTTTCGTCATTGATACGGGTTTTTTCGTGAATTTCTTCTTCTTGGACAATTTGATCGTAGATTTTTTGGGTAGTCCCAAAGATTTTTCGAATCTGTCTTCTGTGAATAGCCATAGTATGGTTTACGACTAAATCCATAAAGTTCCTATCGTGCGTAATGAGTATTAATTCTTTCCGCCATTCTTGGAGAAATTTAGTGAGCCAATGTATGGTAATAATATCAAGGTGGTTCGTGGGCTCGTCTAAGAGGAGCATATCAGCATCACTAATCAACACTTTAGCAAGATTTACCCTATTCATCCAACCACCAGAGAGGATATTGGGGGAATCTGCTACCATATCTGCTGTAAAATCTAAGCCAAATAGTATTTTCTCGGCTTTCCAAGCTTCTTTAACATCGTCTTTAGGAAGAGCTGATAAAACCTCATCTAAAACGGTTTTATGCTTAAAGTTCATTTCTTGCTTAAGATAGGCGATTTTGTAGCCTTTGGGAAATTGTACGGTGCCTGTATCGGGAGTTTCTAAACCAGCAAGCATACGGAATAGGGTGGTTTTACCATGACCATTACGTCCTACAAGACCTAGTTTTTCTCCTTTATGAATAGTGAATGACACGTTAGAAAGAATATTTTGATGAGCGTAGCCTTTATTGAGATTGGCTATTTGAATCATGTTGGTTGTCCTTGTATAAAAGTAGCATACTCTAAGCATACTACTTTTTATTTAAAATCTACGCATAAAAATGTGAAATAGGTAAATCAAGAGGGTAGTGAAATTTATGATTTATTTAGATAATAGATTAATTATTATAATATATATTGAGCTCTATTGTCAATCTAAGTATAGGAGCACTCCTAAGAAAGCTTATCTAAAAATTTATCAAACTTAGATGGGGTACAGATACTGAGGTCTGTGGTGATAAATTTTCCTTGATAAAATAAACTGAAAATACTGGAAGGGGCATAGGAATTTTGCGCATCTTCTCTTGTTTTAAGTTCTACTATTTTTAAAGGGATATTTTTTTTATCGGCAAGCTCTTTTAAAAGAATATTGACATAGTAATTAGGATAAGGGCAACGATTGGAGTAATAGGCTGTTAATCCTGTTTTTTGATCGCATTCTCCTGAAAGGATTTGTTTTTTAAATGAGGGATTTGGATTTTCAGTATCTTTAGTATCTTTATACGCCAAGAGACAAAATCCAGACTCTGTGGTAGCCACTTCTTCAAAACCTTGTTTTAGAAACCATTTTCTATCACTAAGAAAATGAAATTTTTTAATTCCTGTAATAATCAGTACACCGTCTTTATTTTGTTTTTGAGCGTCTTCAAGAGCGAAGGATAATAGTTTTTTTGCGTGTCCTTTACCCGTATAAGAACCAGCAACCCAAAAGCACTGTATAAGTAAATAATTATTGGCGTCTATAGGAGCCCATGCTTTTTCACTAGGCCCATACTCTATAAATACCTTGGCTCTTTCATTGAGTCTATGAAATACTAAGCCTTGATCAAATTCTTGAGAAAGCCACTTTTTTTTAAGCTCATAACCTTCAATACTTTTTTTATCAGAAATAGCACAACAAATATGTTCTTGAGTAATGTTTTCTTTGGAGAGTTCTATAAAATTATTCATAATAATACCCTTTAATCCTTGTAACAAAATAAAGCACTGTGATTGGGGGCACAGTGCTTTGTTATTGAGTTTTATTTTAGATATTTAGGGGCGATTTTCACCATTTCGATAATAGTTTCTAAGGATTTAGTGAAAGATTTTAGGGGCAAGTACTCATAAACAGAGTGTATGGCATGGGCTCCTGTGAAAATATTAGGAGTGGGTAGTCCTTTAGAGGAGAAAACAGCGCCATCTGTTCCCCCACGAATAGGAAGAGTGTGTATAGAAACACCAATATTTTTCATCGCTTCTTCAACAATCTCAACACAACGTCTATCGTCTCCGAGAGCATTAGCAATATTAGCATAAGAATCTTTGATTTCTAGGGAGATTTCTGCTCTAGGATGTAGTTTTTGTACTTCATCTATGATTTTTTGTAAGAACACTTTACGAGCTTCAAATTTATCTTTATCGAAATCTCTAATAATGATATCAATTTCAGATTCTGTAGCATTGCCTTTTATATCACAAACAAGAATGAATCCTTGTTTTCCTTCAGAATGTTCTGGGGTATCCATTCTATCCATGCGAGCGATAATATCATTGGCTACAAGGATAGGATTTACAAGAATCCCTTTAGCAGATCCTGGGTGAATAGAAACGCCTTTTATATAAATATTAGCAGCAGCTCCGTTAAAGGTTTCGTAGCCAAATTCTCCAAGAGGCCCTCCATCTATCGTGTAAGAAAGAAGATTTTTGGGGATTTTAGACATATCAAAAGCATAAGCTCCTCTCAATCCACCTTCTTCATCGGGAACAAATAAAAGATAAATATCACCGTGTTCTATATTATTGGAAGTGATATATTTAGCCAATCCGACCATGGCAGTAACACCTGCTTTATCATCTGCTCCTAATACACTTGTACCGTCGGTAACAATGATTTCATCGCCTTTATAATTAAGAATATCTGGGTGTTCGGAAACTTTTAGGGTGATATTTTGCTCTTTATTAAGGATAATATCTTCTCCCTTGAATTCAATTACTTGAGCCTTGACATGAGGGCTAACCCCAATATTCGCAGTATCTACGTGAGCCATAAAGGATAGGGGAGGGGCATCAATAGTACCTGTGATTTTAGCAATAAGGATACCGTTTTCTTGTAGGGTCAAATCTTTTACTCCAAAAGATTCTAAATCTTCTTTTAGAGTTTGGGCTAGTTTCATTTGTCCAATGGTGGAGGGCAAGGTAGGGATACTAGAGTCACTTTGGCTCGTAATGGCTGTGTATTTTATGAAATACTCTTTTAAAAATTCAGAGAATTGATTGGGGTTCATGGGTATACTCCTTGTATATAATTTATATTATACAAAAAATAAACAAATAAATCTAGATTAATAACACAGTAGAAATATATTTATATTTGAGATTGTTTTTTGGTTTAGGATTAATTATATTAAATAAAAGGAGGGAAGTTCTTGAATGGGATACATAAATCTTGTATAATAAATATGTAGAGAAAAATTAATAAGAATCACAAAAAAAGATAGTATCAAAATGATATTATCATATAGGAGAAAAATATGTTTGAATTACCAAAAATACCTTATGAGTATACTGCACTTGAACCTGTTATAGATGCTAAAACGATGGAGATCCATCATACAAAGCACCACCAAGCTTACGTCACTGGGTTGAACACAGCTTTAGAAGCTCATGCTGATTTAGCTAAAAAATCCTTAGAAGAGCTCCTAAGAGACTTTAAGAATCTCCCTGAAGCGGTACAAGGTGCTGTTAGAAATCATGCTGGTGGGCATCATAATCACTCTTTATTTTGGAATACTCTTAAAAAAGGAGTAACTCTTTCTGGAAAAGCAAAAGAACTTATAGAAAGAGATTTCGGGTCTGTAGATTCTTTTAAAGAAAAATTTGGAACAGCTGCAAAAACTCGCTTTGGTTCTGGCTGGGCATGGTTAGTGGTAAATAAAGATAAAAAACTAGAAGTCATTAGCACACCTAATCAGGATTCTCCTTTAATGGAAGGATTGGTTCCTGTATTAGGACTAGACGTTTGGGAACATGCTTATTACCTTAATTATCAAAATAGAAGACCTGATTATGTTGCTGCATTTTGGGATGTTGTAAACTGGGATGTCGTAAACGAAAATATTTCTAAAGCATTATAAATTACTTTAATAAAAAAAAACTCCTCTTAAATTAAGAGGAGTTTTTTTTTATTAAAGGGTAGAAATCTTTTATTTTATTTTTGAGAATAAACGATGAGCACTAGGTACTGCAAGAGTAGCGAGGATGATTTTTATGAGTCCCCCTACTAAGAAAGGATAAAGTCCTACGCTAAGAAGATCTTCTAGGGGAACAAAGAAAGAAAGCTGAATAAGCCCACTAGCAAATACCACCGCTGTACCTACGCTTCCTGCTACAAAAACAGATAAGAAGGTGAGTTTTTTTTCGGAAATAAGTCCTATGAGGTAAGCTGCTGGGAGAAATCCCCAAAGATATCCACCACTAGGTCCTAATAAACTCATTACCCCAAAGCTACCTAGAGCGAATACAGGTAATCCTAAAGCACCTTCTAAAAGATAGAGAGCAATAGAGCCAGTAGCTACTTTAGAGCCCATGGATAGTGCTATGATAGTTAGTCCTAAGGTCTGTCCTGTGATAGGGACAAAAGGAAGGGGGATAGTAATTTGAGCAGAAATAGCCATAATACCAGAGCCTAAAAGGGCTTTTCCTATAAAAGCTAAGACGCTTTTATGTGTGTTAAGAGTAGTTGTGGTTTGATTGAACATATACGTTCTCCTTAATTATAATATATAATTTATTTATTAGTATACTAGAAATGATAATAATTGTCAATTGTTTTGAGAAGTGGTTGACAATTATTAAATATCTTCTATAATATTATCAATAAGGAGAAAATGTGATTTTAATCTATAAGGATATAGGGGTAGGTGAGCACGTTTTACATTGCTTAGAAAAGGCTCTTAATAAAAGAAATCAACAAATTCTAATGATAGATAGTGAGTTTATTATAAATGAAGATTTGTCTCCTTATAAATCCCTCATTATTCCTGGGGGGGCTGATTTGCCTTATTGTGAGAAACTAAATGGTATGGGGAATCAAAAAATCAAGAACTTTGTCGCTAATGGGGGGACTTATTTGGGGATTTGTGCTGGAGCTTATTATGGATGTTCTTCTATTAATTTCAAAGGAGAGGGGTACGAGATTCAAGGAAATAGAGAGCTAGATTTTTTCAAGGGAAGTGCTGTGGGCTCTCTCCCAGAGCTGAGTAATGGAGTATATTTTAATGAAGAAAATAATTCAAAAAATGTAGTAGATGTTTTTTTTAGAGGAAATAGCTTCAAATCTTATTATCACGGGGGCCCTGAGTTTATAGGAGTACCTGAAGAACAAATATTAGCCACGTATCCTAATAACAAAGTATCTGCTGTTTTTGGCGATTACGAAAAAGGTTACTATATTTTAACAAGCTTTCATTTTGAAGTAGAAGAAGAGTCTTATAAAGAATTTTTTGAAAAAAAATCTCCAGATCTTTCTATGAGCGAAGAAGAACTAGCTCTTATAGAACAATTAAAACACTCCAATAGAGATGTTTTTTGGGATTTTTTAGAAAAGTATCTTTGATCTGCCGTGATGAAATATAAATTATTATATAGATATAGATAGGTATATTTAGTGTGCTGATAAAATAAATTTCACAAAGTATTGAATGCGTTTATTTTATAGTATATAATATTATAATGGTGTATTTTAAATTATAATTAATAAAGGGGTGTAGGGTGTTAACACAGTTAAAATATTTCGGATTTCTTTTTATTTTCAGTCTTATTTCTTGTCAATCGAATACTCCAGAACGACGAGTCTTCCAAAAAGACCTTATGTATACGACTTTTGATATTGTTATTTATTCCCAAATACCAAAGTTTTTACTAAGCAGTAATATAAGTTTAATATGGAAAGAAATAGCGGCACTGGAATACGACCTTTCTCCTGCAGGAGAAGGGTTTTTAGGTCAGCTTAATAGAGATGGTTTTATTTCTGAAACCACCAATCCTAAAATATTTACAATAGTATCTAATTTTATTGCTCTTTCTAAAGATATTAATCAAAAAAGTGAAGGGGCATTTGATCTTACGGTATATCCCCTTATTCGCTTATGGGGCTTTTATGCACAAGATGCTATCCAAAAAGTCCCATCCTCCCAAGAAATCGTAAAAACCTTAAAAATGGTGAGTATGGATAATATTATCTTCACCAATAAAGGTATACAGTTACTAAACGGTGCTCAAATAGATATAGGGGCTATTGCTAAAGGTTATGCCGTAGATGTGGCTATAGAAATGCTCAAATCTATCCCCAGTATTAGCGCTGGATTCGTGAATGCGGGGGGAAATATCCGTGTATATGGGACAAAACCCAACAAGACACCGTGGAAAGTGGGGATAAGAGACCCTAAGGGGACTTCTCATGTAGAAGAGATTATCTCCCTTTATGATGGTGATGCCATAGCGACTTCTGGGGACTATGAACAATATTTTATAGCTGAAGATGGCACTTATTATCACCATATATTTAATCCTAAAACAGGACGTCCTGTCAATCACCCCCTTTCCTCGATGAGCGTTGTATTAAAGGGTGGTGCTGAATCTGCCGATGTTTTAGCTACTACTTTTTTATCTATGGGTAAAGAAAAGACCTTGAAGCTACTTCCTGTCTTTGCTGGAGATAGAGAAGTCTCTCTATTTTTTATAGAGAGAGAGGGAGAAAATCTTCTATCAGAAGCTAATGATGCTTGGTTAAAAAGAAAATAATAAAAAAAATTAAAAATCTATTAAGGGGGATATATGGCAACCGCTACATATTCGGATAAAATATTACAGGAATTTCCCTATGCAGATAAGGAAAAGCTCAGTAGAAAAATAATGGTGCATTTTATTATTGCATTAATGTTTCCCATGGGAGCTGGATTTTATTTTTTTGGTCTAGCTATGCTAAGAACAGCTATAGCCTGTGTGGTTTTTTCAATAGCAACAGAATTTGTTTTGAATAAAATTATGCAAAAAGAATCTACTTTAGATGATCTCACAGCAGTAGCAACGGGTCTAGTCATTTCTATGAATATGAGACCAGGTTTGGGATTGTACCCCCTTTTACTTACTTGTATTGTTGGGATTGCAGTAGGTAAAGTTATTTTTGGTGGAGTGGGATTCAATCCTATTAACCCTGCCGTAGTAGGTAGATTGTTACCTGTCGCAGGTTTTCCAGGATTATGGGCAACAGCAATTCGCCCAACAATTCCAAATTTAATGGAATACGCTGGATTAAGCTATTGGGAAGCTACCCAATATACTTTTGTTAGAGATGTAAAACAATTACCTTTTTACGATAAGGTAGTATCGATGCAACCTGCTCATGCTCCTTATTCATTTTCTACAGAATTAAACACTAATTATGATGTTCTTTCTGGAACTACCTATTTAGAAACTGTTAAAAATTGGTACAAAGGTGGAGTAATGCCAGAAGGCATAAATGCTCCTGCCGAATTTTTTGATTATTGGACTTTATTCTTAGGAAATATGCCAGGAACATTAGGTGAAACTTCTAAACTAGCTATTTTATTAGGACTTATTTATTTGGTAATTACAAGGGTGATAAGTCCTCTTGTTCCTGTATTAGTTATTTTTTTCATGGGTATTTTTGGTTGGGTTTTCGCAGCTACACGTCTTGGCCCTATGGGAATAGGACCTTTAGGCTTTTTTGCAGGAGATCCTTTTATATGGATTTTAGCTGGGGGAGCGATCTTTGGGTCTGTTTATATGGAAACTGATCCTGTAAGTTCACCTCGTACAGTACAAGCAAAAGTCCTCTATTCTTTATTATTTGTAAGTATTGTTAGTTCTATTCGTTTAGTTTTCTCTTTTCCAGAAGGGGTGTCTTTTGCTCTATTAAGCTCTAATTTATTAATTCCATTTATTGATAAATTATGTAATCCAGCAAATAAACACGCTCAAGCTATCAAAAAAACTTTAATAACATTTGCTATTATAATGGTAGTATTTTTGACAGGAATGTTTGTCTTTAAAAAATTCTTTAGTACCCCATTGCATGAAGTACAAGTGAAAAATATTCTTCCTAAAGAAAGTGTTGGTACTGTCATTCCTCACCCACATCCTAGTGGGAGAGTATATTATGGTATCCACAATCCAACAGGAAAACTTATTGCTAATGCTTACCACACCTCTGCTGAAGGGTATGATGGTGGTCTTATTACGATGATGACTATTATTTCAGGTGATGAGATTTTAGGTCTTGGTGCCATGGATTTATCTACTCAAACAGAAGGTTATGGACAAGCTGCTGCTGATATAGACTTTTTAAAACAATTCTCTGGTAAAAAACTAGCAGATATTCCTCTTTCTTCTTTAAAATGGACAGAAGTAGATGTACTTTCTGGGGCTTCTACCACTTCTGATGCTATTGCACAAACTATTCATGAAGCTTTTGCCTTAGAAGATATGCTTAAAAATAATAAATAAGGAAATAAAAATGTTAAAAGATGCACCTATTGGTTCCCCTATATTTCACATTTATAATGTTTTATATTTAACATTATTTACGGGTTTAATGACTTTTTTGATGTTATATGTATATAGTATAACATATCAAGCTCCCAACCCTTTAGCAGATGTTGAAAAAATGTTGGGTGATAATGTAGATTTATATACTATTGAACAAAAAAATCTTACTAAAGATTCTTTATCTTCTTTAGACGAAGGTAAAAGAGAAGAACTATTGCCCTATTTTGATAAAAACGAGATGCTTCGTTTTTATATTACAGACAAAACGACGGGAGCCCCTGTCATGACAGTGATTTCTGTGGCTTCTGGTGGTTTCGGAGGCCCTGTTCGTGCTTTGGTAGGGACAGATGGTAACAAAGTCTTAAATTTAAGAGTACTAGATGTCGCAACGGAAACGGCTGGACTAGGACAACGTGTGGCTGAATTTGGTTTTCAACGCCAATTCCTCAATAAAACACTAGATGAGCTTCCTATCGATAGAACAGAATGGGGGGCAAAAGGAATGGATATGATTTCTGGGGCTACTTTTAGTTCTGCGACCATTGTTAATAATATCCGAAAATCTTTGGCTCTTTATCAAGTAGGAGAAAACTAATGAATAACAAAAATACGACCCCTTCTAC
>CAMQVI010000010.1 GCA_947038195.1 uncultured Brevinema sp. | reverse complement strand
AAAAACGATAAAAGTATTATTAAGCAAAAAATAGATGAGCTTACAGAACAAAGAACAGAAAAACAGCCCTTAGAGTTCCCCTCTGCTGGAAGCACTTTCAAAAGACCACAAGGGCACTTCACGGGTAAACTAATCACCGATGCTGGCTTAAAAGGCTTTAGGATAGGAGGAGCTGGAGTATCCGACAAACACGCAGGATTTATCGTAAATGTCGATAATGCCAAGGCTCAAGATATTTTAGATTTAATCACCCATATTCAAAAAACCGTAAAAGAGCAATTCAATGTACTCTTAGAGCCAGAAGTGAAATTTTTAGAAAAAAACGGTAGCTTCAAAAACTTTACCCAATAATTCCTGGAAAATTGGACTAAGCTAGATTCTCACTCAAAAATTCTTAAAAAAACTATTAGGTGCTTAGAGTAGAATATTATTGTATTAATAAAGAGAGGACGAAAATGGTTTTTATGATTCCCCCTATCATTATAGCTGCTACCACCACAGCAGGATGTTTGTATATCCATAGCACCCATAAAAAACATGTAGAGTACCAAAAACAGCTCTTTCAAGAAAATCTAGGGAAGTGTCAACAATTTATAACAAAACTAGAAGAGTGGCAAGGTAAATATTTAACAAGTAGTGGGATTGATGAGCTTGTTACCATCTGGCATGAGACCAAGGATTTTTTCAAAAACATAAAAATCTCCGACAAATACCCTAATTACAAGATTTATCAACAATTTCAATCCCACCAAATAGACATCACAGACTCTTTCAAGAGTAGAAATGATAAATATGTAAGCGAAGAGCTTATTCTCTTTAAAGATCTTTTTGACTCCATAGAATCTAAATCCCTCACAGAAGAACAAAGAGAGATAGCGGTTAGAGTCGACAATAGAAATCTCATTGTTGCTAGTGCTGGCAGTGGTAAAACACTTACGATTATTGCTAATATCCTCTATCTTGTGAAAAAAGGAATTAACCCAAAAGACATTCTTGTACTCTCCTTTAATAAGAAAATAGCTAGAGAAATCAAAGAACGATTTGAAAATATAGACTTAAATATTGATGCCGTGACTTTTCATAAACTGGGTATGGATATTTATACTAAAACTAGCGATAGCGTTTTTCATGTATATGATGAGAACTCAGAAAAAAAGTTTCAAGAAAGTTTTTTAGCCAGTTTACTTAAGGATAGTAAGCTAGCGAGTGATATTTTGAAATATTTTGCTTACTATTTGTATCCCTTACCTGACCTGAGCGACTTTGAGAACTTAGGAGATCTATTAAGACAAACGCAACACATCAAAATGGAGACTTTAAAACAGCATTGGGAAGATAAATTTACCCCTCCCTCGGGACGTATCGAAACAATACAAGGGGAAATCGTTAAGAGTTTAGGTGAGCTTGTTATCGCCAATTACTTATTTCTTAATGGTATTGAATACGAATATGAAAAACCTTACCCCAGTACAGAATTTTCTTATAAACCCGATTTTTATCTCCCAAAATACGATATATGGATTGAACATTTCGGAGTATTAAAAAATGCTTCTAATCGTTTAGTAGGACTTACTCCTAGTTATATAACAGAGATGAATCACAAAATACGTCTTCATGAAGAAAACGAAAGCACCCTGATTACTACCTATTTCTATGAATTTATTAATGAAGATTTTTGGGATATTCTAACGCAACGACTAGGAGAACACCAAGTAAAATCCCAAGCTCCCAGTATAGAAAAACTACAACAAAATATCGATGCAATCCAAAATAAAGCCCCCTTTATTTCTTTCTTGAAAAATCTCAAGACTTTTTTGAGCTTATATAAAGGGAATGGATATATAGAAAAAGATATTTCTGATTTACATAAAAATATTGAAGATGATTCTGATATCCCCCCTTATTTATATAAGCGTAACACCTTGTTTTTTGCTATCTTTGAACGCTATTATAAGCACTACGAAGCTCATTTGAAATCGACATCTTGTATTGATTTTAATGATATGCTTATTAACGCTATCTCTATGGTAGAACATACGCATCCCTATAAATACGTATTTGTTGATGAATTTCAAGACACCTCGTTTTTACGTTTCCAACTTATCAACGCACTACTGAAACAACACAATTCCACCCTCACAGCTATTGGAGATGACTGGCAATCAATCTATCGATTTGCAGGAAGTAATATCAATATATTTACCCACTTTAAAAATTATGTTTTGGAGTGTAATAGATTAGACTTATCCCAAACCTACAGACATTCTCAAGAATTGGCTCTAATTTCAGCCCAATTTATTCAAAAAAATCCCGAACAATTTGTTAAAAGAGTAAACTCTAAAAAATCCCTAAAAAACCCCCTTATTGTAGCTGAGTATAAGGAATTTGCTGATACCTTTTCTAAAGATAGTTTATACTCTCGATTTATCCTTGCTCTGGAAAATGTACTAAGTAATCCCACGCTAGATATTAAATCGGTATTGATTTTAGGAAGGAATAATTCAGACCTAAAACACTCTGGTTTACTCGGTAAAAAAGAACAAGATGTAGGATTTCTGTTAAAAAAAAATTTAGCCACCAGTACACAAATTATAAAACTAAGCCACCACGCATACCCCAATATTGATTTTGAATATAGGACGATACACCGTTCTAAAGGCTCCGAAGCAGATTTAGTTTTTGTGATTAATAATAAAAATCATCTCTCTGGTTTTCCTAATAAAATGGAGTCTGACCCTATTTTCAAATACCTTATTGAAGGGAGCGAAAATTATTCTTATGCAGAAGAACGTCGCCTTTTTTATGTAGCGCTAACCCGCACTAGGACCCACACGATTCTCATGGCATCGAATGCTAACCCCTCCGAATTTATCGAAGAAATTAAAAATCTAAAAAATGTTAAATTTTTAAGCTTACAAGACTCCATCAACATAAACCACAAATGCCCCTACTGTAAGACAGGACGCATCATTTTACGACAAAATAAATCCACTAAAGAACAATATGGAGATTGTGAATTTCAGCACTGCCCAGGACGCAGTAATCTCGGTAATGCGGTGATGATAGATGATGAGTTTATTTCTTGCCCAAAATGCAAAGGAATAATGATAGAGCGTACCAATAGCAATTCCAAAGAAAAGTTTTTTGGTTGTAGTAACTATACTAATGGTTCTTGTAAAAATACAATGCAACTAAAAAGCGACTATAAAACCCTAAACCAAGATAGTAATAACTATATAAAAGAGTCCCCAGCTATCGACTGAGAATAATCCCCCCATCCTTGACAAGTATATATAGACAATATATAATTATGGATAACAAATAAAATCTTATAAAATAGCTATATTGGAGAAGATGATAGGGTGAAAAAATCTTTTTTTTTCATAAGGGTATCACTGGCGATACCTAAGAAATAAATCTTACTTACGTTCGTTTATTTCTAAACAATCCCGCCATTTAAGAGGTAGGAACACCCCTTAAAAATCCCCCACTCCAAAGGCAAACCTCCTGTTTGCGTTTGGAGTGGTTCGGACGCCCCGCCCTCTCTCGCTATATCCTAATGTTGAGAAAAGAAGGATAGTCGAAAGAGGGGATTGATAATAAAATCTATTGTATTAATTAAAAAAAAAGAGTATAATATAGGAATACAGAATTTTCATAGAATAATTCTGTATTAGACAATAGTCTCTCTAGCGTTCGTAGCTAGCACCCTTCGGGCTATTCTCTAAAGGAATTAGAAAAAATGAAAAAAATATTACTGTTGAGCTTACTCATAGCTAGTCCACTCATAGGACAAGAAGTGGAGAAAAAAGATACACCCACTAAAACAGTAAGCAAAGATCCTAATAAAAAATTCAAATCAGATACTGTGGGTCTTGGACTAAGCACATCTATCCTAGGTGGAGGATATTTTGAGGGGGATGGTGGACTTTTATCTTCTGTTTCTTTAGAAATATTTGGAATATTAAAACCAAATTCAAATAATTATCTCTATGTAGTTTGGAATGTTTTAATGCCTGTTATAGAGCCTACTCCTAAAAATATATTTTCAGGAGTATCTGTAATAGTTGGTATAGGATATGGAAATTGGGTTTATAAAAAAATAGATAGTAATCAAAAAGGGTGGCTCGTTGGTATAAATACAGCATTCTTATCAGGGATATATAATCAATATGTTGCTGATAAAGATAGCTATGCAAGTGGTTGGATTTTTAGTATTGGTGCTACAGTAAATATGAGAGCTATATATCAATTAAATAGAAATTTTGGTTTTCTCATAGGTGCAGATCTTTCTTATTACTATACTTTTGTAGGATTGGATCTAACCCATGGACTTACAGGTGGAATAACGTTAGGGATAGCATTTTAATATCCCACTTTAAGAATAGTACATTAATGATAATAAAAAACACCCCCTAAAAATCAGGTGGTGTTTTATTATTTTATAGGGAGGATTACTCCTCTTCTTCTGCTTCTAAAAATGCAAGGTATTGATCTCTATACCCTATTAATAATTTTTCAGCCTCTTCATAACGGCTTTCTGCCATATGATGAGTAGCAATACCTAAGGCTAATTTTGTTCCCTCTAAAAAGTTATCATTCGTAACTTTCGTTTCTAACAAATGATCAAACTTCGTCTCTAAGTCTTCCAAATCTCCAGCTTCTTCTAAAATCTGATCAAAATCTTTCAAACTAAAAATATCACTTGTTTGAGTTTTTTGTAAAAGTTGAACGCATATTTGTAATTGTTCTTTGGCGAGATTGAGCTGATTTAATCTTAAAAGGGTATCTGCTAATAATTCATGTACTTGAATATGCTCAAAATCGGTAACTTCTAAATTCAACAGCAAGGACAAAGCATCCATTAATTGTTCTTTTTCGAGGAGATCGTTTGCTTTTTGTAAAAGAGTATCAAACTCTTCCAAAGGCACCACATGAGCTACGGGTAGTACAAAAGTATCTACAGGAACAGCTGCAGGGGGGGCTACCACAGGGGCTGTTCCTACAGGCGCACTTTGTTCACTTTGCTCAGAAATAGGATTAGAATCCGAAACAGGTAGGTTTTTCTTTGCTGGGGGATTAGGATTCTTGTAGATTTTAGCCATAAAAGCCTCTTTAAATTACACAATTTTATTATTTCAATAAATATCGGATTGTTTTTTGTTTTTATGATACTACTATCAAAAATTTATAAACACCGTAAAAAAAAAGAGCCGATTCACATCGACTCTTTTAGATAATTAATAATTATTTTCTATTAGCAGGTTCTACGTTTACAGATATACCACTAACTCTAGCTTTTTGGATACCTAAGTAGACTTCCTCAGCTTTTGCTTCACTCACTTCAAAGAAAGTAAATTTATCGAAGATGTTGATTTTACCAATATCAGAACCAGTAATACCACACTCACGAACAAGAGCTTGAACAATTTCTCTAGGAGCTGTTCTATTCAAGCGACCTACATTCATAAAGAATCTTACCATACCAGCTTCGGCGCCTGTATTAGCGAAAGAACCATCTACTTTTTTCTTTTTCTTGTCATTGGTGCCATTTCTATCTTCTGTCATCATTTTAAGAAGGGCAGCAGCCAATCGAGTAGGCTCTAGATCAGCGATACTAGCCCAGTCCTCTATTTTAGAGACATAGTTACCAATATCTTCATGATCTGCTAATTTAGTAAGTTTTTCTATCATACGTTGATTTTGTATTTTTTCTACATCTTTATGAGAAGGGATACGCATTAGGGTGGGTTCGGATTTCGTAAGACGTTGAACAATTTTTAATTGATAACGATCTCTACGTCCTATAAAAGCATAACTTTTACCTTCACGACCAGCACGAGCGGTACGCCCAATACGGTGTACATATTGTTCTGGGTCTTGAGGGAAATCATAGTTAATAACAAGATCAATATCATCCACGTCTAAACCACGAGCAGCCACATCTGTAGCTACGAGGATTTCGATAGTACCTTGTCTAAATTTATGAAGAACAGAATCTCTTTGAGCTTGTTTCATATCTCCGTGAAGACCATCGGCAAAAATACCGTTAGCTTGTAAAGCAGAAACCACTTCGTCTGTTTTTCTTTTTGTGTTACAAAAAATGAGCCCTAAACGAGGATTTTCTATTTTTAGAATACTAAGAGTTGCTTCTAATTTTTGGCTTTCTCCTATATCTAAAGAGAATTGCTCCACTCTAGGCGCTGTAAGCTGAGAATTTTCCAGATGGATATTAATAGGGTTTTTTTGGAACTTTTTAGCAATTTCTAAAATAGGTTTAGGCATCGTAGCAGAAAACATGATAGTTTGTCTGTCGGAAGGGGAATTGGATAAGATGGTTTTCATATCATCAACAAATCCCATGTCTAACATGCGATCGGCTTCGTCTAAGATTACCATAGAAATACGATCGAGAGAAATAGTTCCTCTATCTAAATGATCTAAAATACGTCCAGGTGTTCCTACAACAATATGAGCCCCTCTTTTAAGGGATTTAATTTGTCTGTCAATAGAAGTACCACCGTAAACGGGTACTATTTTTAGTTTAGAAATATGCTTTCCTACTTTACCGATTTCTTCGGCTACTTGGTTAGCGAGCTCTCTTGTGGGGCACATAACCAATACTTGAGTATGGTAAGCATCCATATCGAGGCACATCAAGGCGGGAATACCAAAGGCTATAGTTTTACCAGAACCGGTATGAGCTTGTCCAACGATATCATTACCGTCAAGAATGACGGGAAGAGATTTGGACTGGATTAGGGTGGGGTTGACATATTCCATATCATCAATAGCGCGCTGAATATCAGCGGGTAGATTTAGATCTGAAAACGTTTTGTCTAAGTCGAATGTTGTACTCAAAAGAATACTCCTTATTTTTTGATAGTGTACTATCTAATTTTTACTATAGCACAAAACTATTTGACATGAAATTTTAGATAAGCCACTAATGTTCTAAAAGGAGGTTTTTTTTTGGTTAATTAGATATTATCTAGTAATTTCGGGATAAAATAGCTTAATGCTATCTGATTACTTATAGGGAACGATTTTTATATCGATTTAGTATTGTAGCATACTTTTTTCTAAAAAGGAAGAGTAAATCAAAATATATTTTATTTATTTTTAATGTAAAAAAATACTGAAAAATTATTGGAATTATATTTAAAAAAATGTAATAATATAGTACAATAGGTATATATTTAAATTTGCATAATTTTAAATATATTGTTATACTATTGTTAATAGTGGAAAAGGATGACATTATGACTTATCTAAAAATTATCTTTTGTGCATGCTTATGCTTTGTTACCTTTAATTTGAGTTATGCTATTTCTTCTAGCGATAGCTTGCGTTCTTTTGCTTATGTGGGTGATACTGCTCTTGTGCAAAAATCCTTGAAACTAGGTGCTTCTATAGATGTGCTAGATGAAAATAATTTTACCCCCCTTATGTGGGCTATCTATAATGGACACACAAGTACTGCTCGTTTTCTCATCGAAAATAATGCCTCTGTAACTCATAAGAGTGTCATGGGACATAGTCCTATACTCTTAGCCGCTCAACAAGGTAATTACGAGTTAGTAGTCCTTTTAGGATTCTATGGGGCTAACTTAGAAGATAGAGACCCTAATGGTAATACCGTATTACATTATGCTGTTATCAGTGGACATTTAGATTTGGTACAATTTCTCATAGAACAAAATATAAATCCTAACCCTAAAAACAATATGGGAAGATATCCTGTTGATTATGCCTCTAGGCAAGGGCTCGGTGATATTTTGGATTATATGGTGTCTGCTGGTGTGTATGTTAATTACCAACAGTATGCTCCTAAGCAAGTACGTATCGTAGATACTACTAGTCAACGTGGTGATATTGTCGAATATAGAAACAATCTCCAAGTATTAAACTAAAAAGCTAAAAAAAAGAAAAATCATAAAAAATGACAAGATATTTTAGTCATGTATTTTAATAAATCATCCGATATATATTATAATAATCATAGAACTAGATTTATTTTAAGATTGAGAGGGCAAGACGTGAAACAAATTATATTATTATTTACATTTTTAGGAATAATTTTTCCTACAGCTAACTATGGACAGTCACTCCAAACGGTATCGTCCAACTACTCCCCTTTACATTGGGCAGCAGCTCAAGGCTATGTAGAGATGATGAGAGTTTTAGTGGATAAAGGTTATAACGTAAACATTCAAGATGACAATGGATTTACCCCTTTACACTATGCTGCAGCAGCTGGGACTTTCGAGGGTGTAGAATTTCTCGTAAATAGTGGCTCCGATGTTTATATCGTAAACAACAGAAATATTACTCCTATGACTTTAGCCGCTCAAGCTGGAGAACAAAAAATCGTTGATTATCTTTTTATTAAAATGCGATCCACAAGAGTAGAACAATTAAAAGCTCATACAGAACAAGAACGTGTTAGCACAGATCTTGCTCAAGCAGCTAAAGCTAGAGCAGAAGCCGAACGTCTAAGACAGCAAGCGTCTGAATGGACTAAAGAAGCAGAACATTGGAGATCTGAAGCTGAAAAATGGACCACAGAAGCCAATACTCTAAAAGACCAACAAGTACAAATTGATCAATTGGCTAAAGAACGTTACGAAAAAATCATGTCTGAAAAGACAGCAGCGGAACAAAATTTCCAAGCCGAACGTTTAGCACGTAACGCAGCAGAAAGACTTCTTAGAGAACAAAGTGCTAATACTGTTGCTCAAATTAGAGCCTACGAAGCTCAAGCAGCAGCCCTCTCCGCTCAAAGAGCCACAGATGCTGCTATTGATAATCTCACAGAAGAATTTTTAAGACAAGGGATTAATTACACCCCTAACGATAAAAAATTACCTGGTTCTGTGGGACAAATGATCCCAGAAGGTTATACCTTGGTAGACCCTGATGGAGCACCTGTTCCTGTAAATATCCTAAACCAAATGCCTATTCCTAATGGTTCTCATACTGTAGAGCTAGGGGGAGAACCTCCTGTTGTTCCTGTAGTGGTAATAGCTCCTGTCGTGCCTGTTGAAGAAGTTCCTGTTGAAGAAGCTCCTGTTGAGGGTGAAGCTGCTTATGATGAAGGAACTTACGATGAAGCAGCATACGAATCTGGTTATGATGATGCTTATGGCGAAGGCTACGAATACGAAGAATAAAAATACTATATAAAATAAAAGAGTCCTTTAATAAAGGGCTCTTTTTTTAAAGAACTCTTTAAAATATCTATCAAAAACAATTCATCTATCTACTAATCATCACCCTCTAGAAAGAATAAGAATCTATCAAATTTAAAATATCTATTAATAGGAAAAGAGCCCACTAAAGGAGCTCTTTTTTTTATCAAAGCTATTCACCAATCAGATAACGATATCACTCTAAAAGATAAGAGTTCAAATATCTACTAAAGAGCAATTCGTCAATCAATAATAACACCATTCCAAAAAACAAGAGCCCCTTTTAGCAGGCTCTTGTTTTTTGGAATATATGTCTCTATCATTTTTATAAGGTATTGTCAGGGCTTTTAGAAACATCACCCTCAAATAAAATCGGTACTTTTTTTTGTAGTATCCAGTATTCTTTCCCTTCCAATGTCTTAATGAGATAAAAATTGTCTACCTTATCCACGATAGATAATTCCGTTCCTGGGGGGAGCTCTAAGACTTTGAAGCTATCTAAGGATGGTTCTTCATAGGCGTTAGACATTGAGAGGAGTACCCCCTGCTGTGGGCTAAAAAAAGCATAGTATTGTAAAAGAGCAGTAATGAAAAATAAGCCTGCTCCTAAAAAACTAATCCATATCCCTATTTGGGTATATTTATATTTTTGGAGTTTTTTAAGAAAAAGGGCTGAAACTAAAAAAGACCCAAAGATAAACAAAATACCCCCTAATAAAGCATTAATATGAGGAGGAATAGATCCAAATACTTGACTAAGTACTTGTCCTCCTAGAGTATCTGTGGAATATATCTGAGGAAGTCCTATATCTTTTCTAATTTGATAGAAAAGAGCTCTGTATTCTGAGCGAGCAGGATTAAGAAGGAGAGCTTGCTTAACATAATACATAGCTTGTCCCAAATCTTTATTGTTATAAGATTCTAGAGCAGTATTATATAGTTTCGTAGGGTGAGTGTACTCTTTCCCATAAGTAAAGGAGTTCGTTATCATCATCAATAGTAAGATTAATATCTGGATTTTTGCCATTTTTTTGCCTCTTCTATTGTTTTTTTATTGTCTTGAGCTATTTTTTTAATTAAATTTTCTTTTAATTTTATCAAACATTCTACAACATTTTTTTCCAGTGGCCCATGCCCCGGTAAAATAAGCTCTATATCGTATTGTTGTAATTTTTCAATACTATAAATAAGACTCCCTATAGAGCCTGAATCTGTAATGAGAGGGGGAATTCCCTTCACAAAAACAGTATCAGCACTGAAAAGAATCTTGTGATTTTTTTCCAAAAGACAGATACTATCATCCGTATGCCCTGGGGTATGGATGACGGTAAAGCTATAATCTCCATTGGTGTAGGTATCCCCTTCTTCTAGTAATTTATCAGGAAGATGCGCAGGAAGAGGTAATTGATATTTTAAAGAATGAATACAATTTTCATCTTGATAACGTAATTTAAAAGCACAAAGAGGGTGAGCATAGATAGTAGCGTTAGGAAAAAGCTCTCCTCCTCCTGTATGGTCATGATGACAATGAGTATAGATAACATCATCTATATCGTCTAAAGTAAGCTCTAAAGAGGCTAACTGTTGCACAATATGATCTCTATAATCTTTAATACTCGTATCAATTAGGGTATTTTTCTCCCCTCTTATAAGATAGCAATGAGCAGAGGGTTTTAGGGCAGGGAGGAGGTAAATATTAGGAGCTACTAATTTGGGCTTGTGCATGGCGAAGTACCTTTTTTATTTTATTTTTTTTGTTTGTTATACGAAAATCTTCTAAGAGAGGATTTTGGAGTTCTCTGTAGAAAAATTCTTCTACCAATGGATTAGATGACTCCAAATCAAAAACGATTTTTTCTAATTGAGCCATAATGACTAGAATCTCATCCTTAGTATAGCTTTTTATTTGAAATTCTTTTAAAGATTTTTTAGGAAGAGTATCTAGGTCTCTCATAGCAGATAAAGGTGTATTATCCCAATATTTAAAATAAGCCCCACTTTCGGAAGCGTTCACCGTCTTTGTTTTTAAGTGCGTATTGTTTTTTAAAGATATTTCAAACCACTCTCTATATTGACTCAAAAGAGGATCGGTATAAGTATGAGTACCGTCTAAAGAATCCACAGAATATTCAAAAGGGATTTTATGGATATGTATGGTATCTATAGGACTCAAGCGAGAAGCCTGCAATCGATACTCCATATCGTAGGGAGATCCAATAGCGTGCCCTCTATGCTGAGAGTAAGCAAGGTCTTGCCCCACAAGATATATCTTTTTAGCTTTATACAGCAATCCCAAGTAAAAAGCGGAAGTAGCGACAGAACCCCCTGTTTGTACTTCAGGGAATTTTATTCCATTATCCCATAAATATTGTAGGATATGGATACGTTTATAGATTTCGATTTCTTCTATTTTAATAAGATGAGACGTAGAGGTGTATAAGACCTTTTTCCAAGGAAGCATTGTCACTTGAGCGTTTAAACTAATATCTATAATGAGGGTAATTTGGGAAATAATATCATGGCTTACCCCTCTAAAATCAGCAATATTATGTATCTTTGTATCCACAGAGTGAATATAGTCGGGGATAATCCCCCCTTGTACAAGAGTGGTAAAAGCTGTATCTACTGCCATAATAGTAAATTTATCTTGATATTTCTTTAAAAAAGGAATACTTTCTTTTAGGGAAGGCCCAGCGGAACAGATAAGAAGGTGTTCCCCTTCAAAAATAGCATCGTCTGTGTACGTGATAGGGAGAGATAGATTGTTTATAATATTATAGTACCACGCTTCCATCGCTCTACTGTAAAGCCCATGGATAGAACGAAGTACTCTTTTTCCTTGTTGGGATTCCTCATAAAGAATAGGAGAGACACTAAAACCGAGCATAGCAATATCTATAAATAGTTGGTATTCCTTAGAATCCAAATTAGCCATTATATCAAATAAACCACTTTCATCACCAGACACAAAACCCACGAGATTTTCTATAGGGAAATTTTCTTCAAATAATCGGGCAGACTCAGGTCTTGTTTCAATAGCTAAAACTTTGAATCCTTGATTGAGTAGGATTTCTATATGATACCCTAGCCCTGTGCCCCAAGCAATAATAAGGGTTTTATCTTTAGGATAATCGGGAGGAATATTTTGTAGTAGTTTTTGAGCTTCTTTTAGAGGGGCTCTACTACTATGAATATAGCGATTGTCCTCTTTTAAAGTATAAGCCCCATCTGGGGTACTTATAAGTTTGGGATTTTGGGAAAGTTTGCTTAAGAGATCACTCATAAAGGTAAACCTGTGATAAAAGGAGTAATAAGTACGCTTATTTTCGTAGAAATATAGGCTATAACTACCCCAGCTAAAACGTCAGAAGGATAATGGACGGCGAGATAAATACGAGAGAAAGCAATAACCAAAGCAATAACTAAAAAATAAGGCCACAGCATAGGAATAGCTATTTTACTTACAAAAGCCATCGTAAATGCTGCGCAAGTATGACCAGAGGGAAAAGAATAAGGGTCAGGAGGGGAATATAAAGAATCCAAGTCCGTATAAATCATATAAGGTCTGGCTCTTTTAAAGAGATGTTTAACAGCTATCTGTGCGTAGAGTTGGATGAGAATAGCAAGAAGAAAGACATATCCTGTAGGCACATGATATAAAAAAACAAGAGTTGCAAAAAAAAGCCACAATTGTCCATTCCCAATCTTAGTAAAGAGAATAGCTGTTCTTGTGATAATATCTTTACGTTGTTTCGTGAGTGTTAGTAAAAAGAAACGGTCTGGATTTAATCTCTCTCTAGGAGGGAGATTCTTAGCATGGAGGAGTTTTTGCACTTTTTTATTTTTCAACAATATTCCTTATTCTAAGGGATTTGGGTAAATTCTGGGTGATAGAAGCTTTTAAATTTATCTAAAACTGCTGAAGGGATTCTCATAGAGGCTCTTGTTTCTACCCCCATGAATAGGTGTTTCGTGTAGCCAATTACACACACCTCTCCCTCTTTATTTTTGACAGAATAATCTAATTTTAAGCGTCTATTATCTAAGTGCGTAACAGCACAGTTAATAGTTACAATATCTTCATAGAAAGTAGGCTTTTTATAAATAAAGCGTATTTCCGTAACGGGGAGCATTATTCCCGATTTTTCTACTTCTGTATAGCTATAGTCCATGGCTTTCATAAGATCGGTACGCGCAGCTTCTGCCCAAATAGGATAAACGGAATGGTGCACAATGCCCATCATATCTGTCTCTGCGTAACGCACTATCACTTCAAATGAATGAATCATGATATTTCCCCCTATAGTAAGCATACCTATATTTTATATAGTATTTTAATAATTGTCAATAAATCCTCTATAAAAAACAGAACCCCTCCTAGAAAACTAGAAGGGGTTTTGTGAAAAACGATCATATAGTCGGCTTATAGCGATTAATCCGCAATGTGATCAGCTAAATATCCATCCGAGAAAGCATTACTGAGCGTGTCAGCAAGTTTTTCAATAGAATTATCTAGGTAGCTAGGATCATTGATATGTTCTCTCAAGAATTGTTCCCTTTCAGGAGTGAGAGAAGATGCATTGGTTCTTACTATAAGACGCCTAAAGTTACGTTTTGTGTCAAATAAGTTTTCGGACACGGTATCCTCGTCAAAAATAATCTGGTCTGTGCCCAATCTCCACAACTTCGCCTTTGGCATCTAGGGTAACAAAAATAACGTCAAACTGCATCTCTTTAAAAGAAACATCTTCCTTCTCAAGAAAAATCTCTGCGCTAGCTTTCAGATTTTTAACTTTTCGAAATCCAATGGCCGTTTCTAAGTCCTTTTTGTTACGTCTAGTCTTGACTTCAATAAATAATAATATATCTTGGTTTTTAAAGACGAGATCAATTTCGCCTTTCCTTGTAAAATAATTTTCGGTAATAAACTCAAAGCCTTTATCAATTAAATATTTTTTTGCGACTTTTTCGCCTATTTTACCTAACTCGTTATTTTTCAACATTTAGCTCTCGCATATGTTCAGTTTTTTATTCTTTGTAGTTATTTTTCGGAGTATTGGGGGATTGCTTTAGGGTATTTTAAAATACTTTCTAAGCTGAAAATGTTCTCTCCCACTAAGAGCACAAGATGAGTTTTTTAAGCTTACTAAAATGGTCTTTACCCCTATGTAAATCAATCTATAAGCTCTAAGTTTGTTTAGTATTCCCATATAAATCTATAATCCTAAGAGGGGGAATTTCTTTAAGGCAAACAATCAATATTTCCACGCGTAAAATAATATATTTTTAGATGTTTAAAGTACTATACTCCCATTAAATAAAAATTCCTTCAAGGAATAAGTATTGAATGGCTTGTTATAATGAGTTATAATAATACAATATAAATTTAAGGAGTTTTTATGAAAAACTTATTGTTAATTATGCTTTTACTTCCTGTTTTAGCATCCGCTCAAGAATACGGAGATGCTAATGCAGCCAAAAAAATCCTCGTGGCTAGTTTTGACACGCCCTTCAAAAAAAGCGTATTTGAACAGTTTGGCACACAAATGGCAGCAGCTGGGTACTATGTTTCCGTAGTTACTCCTGAAGCGTTCATTGCTCCAGCAGCAGGTACTCTTGTAGTATATGGCGAAGGTGCTACCAAAGGGCAACCTTGGAGTGATTCCATGAGAGCTTATGTTGCTAAAAATGCTAACTCCGTGTACTTACATACCTTCAAAAGAGGTGCAGTTCCACCTGTAGCTAAAGGTGTGGACGTTATTTCTACAGCTTCTAAAGCTAATGTAGGAACTACTGTTAAAGATCTTGTTGCTAAAGTAACAGCAAAGATGAAATAGTCTAAAAGCTACTAAATCAATACTAATAAATATCAAATAAAACACCACCTGATTTTTAGGTGGTGTTTTTTATTATCATTAATGTACTATTCTTAAAGTGGGATATTAAAATACTATCCCTGCTGTTATTCCACTAGTAAATCCATCGGCTGGATCTAATCCTGTAAAAGAATGATAGTAAGAAAAATCAGCTCCTATGAGAAAACCAAAATTTCTATGTAATTGATATATAGCTCTCATATTCACGGTAGCACCAATACTAAAAATCCAACCACTTGCATAGCTATCTTGATCAGCCACATATTGACTATATACCCCTGATAAGAATGCTGTATTTATTCCGATGAGCCAACCTTTTTGATTACTGTCCAAATTTTTATAAACCCAATTTCCATATCCTATGCCAACTATTACAGATACTTCTGAAAAGATATTTTTAGGGGTAGGCTCTATAACAGGCATTAAAACATTCCAAACTACATAGAGATAATTATTTGAATTTGGTTTTAATATTCCAAATATTTCTAAAGAAACAGAAGATAAAAGTCCACCATCCCCCTCAAAATATCCTCCACCTAGGATAGATGTGCTTAGTCCAAGACCCACAGTATCTGATTTGAATTTTTTATTAGGATCTTTGCTTACTGTTTTAGTGGATGTATCTTTTTTCTCCACTTCTTGTCCTAGTAATGGACTAGCTATAAGCAAGCTTAGTAATAATATTTTTTTCATTTTCGATCCCTTATAATTCTGTATCCCTATATTATACTCTTTTTTTTTTAATTAATACAATAGATTTTATTTATTAAAACGAGATGTTCCAATCATAAGTATAATACCTAAAAACCCTATTCCAAATGACAAAGCCCATTCTAAAGGTTTCAACAAATTTTGTGTGCAGATATTCCATGTCAAAACAGTTATATAAGGAACTAATAAAAAGATAGTTGTAATTATTCCAGGATTATATCCAGGTGTTTTAATTTGAAAAATGAAGATATGACCAATAACATTGACTATTTGAAAAACTACGGCACCAACTCCTATCCAAGGCATTGTTTCAGCACTCATCGCTCCTATAATAATCCACACCCAAAAACCAACATTAATAATAAATATAAAGGGTTCATTGAGTGGTGAATTTTCTTGTGGTACTGGCTTAGATAATAGAGAATTATAATTTGCAAGGTGCTTGAAGCCTCCGGGAAGTACATATTCTTCAAATTCATGAAACATTGTGAGAGGCAAATGTAAGCATAATAACCAACTAAAAAAATTTGATATCCCTAAATCAGACCATGTTAAAATTAATAGAGTAGTTAATATCGCTCCTAACAGTGCTGTCGCTCTTTGCCATAGATGATTGATTTTAATAAGCATACTATCTCTCATAAAATCCTCCTAATTTATTGTTATAATTTTTTTAGAGATGTTTTCAAGTGAATATTCCCTAAAAAATTATTTTATATGAAGTTAAATATATATATTTTCTATAATTTTGTCAAGGGTGTAGTTTTTAAAACGATAGGACATAATAAGATAAGGAGATACTTCCTTGAAAAAAGAAGGGCTGGAATTTATACTTTCTGTAGAACGAGTACCTGCATAAATCCAGATTGAGTAAAAGAATGTGTTACAAATCCCGAATTTATAAAAGTTTGTGAAATTTCTTCAGGAGAGAAAATCTTAATACAGCCTGCGGGAGAACGAGAAACAAAGATATTTAAAAAATCTCTTAAAAAAGGAGGGCTGTACATTTCGGCAATATAAATCAATCCCTTTGGTTTCAAAAGTCTATGAGCCTCTTTAGCGAACTCTGCCCCATTAGGAAAATGATGATAGGCTAGGCTAAGGGTGATTCTATCAAAAATAGCACTATCAAAAGGGATATTTTCACAAAAAGCTGTTTCAAAACGCATAGAAGGATTTTTGATTTGGGCATTTTTAATCATATTTTCGGAAATATCAGTACCATAACCTTCAAAACTAAATTCTTGAGATAAGATATTCAATAAAGTCCCTGTGGCACAGCCGACATCTAAAACCTTACTGTTTTCTTCCATAGAAATTAATGATACTAGTTTTTTTTTGAAAGGAAGCGTTAATTTAGCCTCAAAAGATTGATCGAATTTATCAGCAGCTTTATTATAGTTATTCTTGGAACGTTCTACATATTTATTCACAGAGAGTCTCTCCTTTAAATAAGTATAAGCTTTATTGTCCTAAAAAATCAAGCTTATACTTAATTTAATAAAAATCCCTCCCAATATTTTTGAATTCCCTCTTCTAATTATTTTTCTAATGTCCAAAGCTATCTTTTTCAATTATTCTGAAAAATTCCACCAAAATCATCTTTTTTGATATCCCTAAAAATCTTTCACAAAAAACTTCTTCTTTCAGCTATTTAAAAAAATTTCAATAATTTTTGAAATTCACTAAACAAATTTTTCAAAACAGATTATTTACTAAAAATCCCATCCCGAAAAATCCCCCTCTTTCAATTATTCTAAAAAATTCTGATTTCATGAAAAATTTCCCCCTCAAAGATATTTTAAAAATCACCAATTATTTTATAAAAAATCCTCAAAAATTCTCTAAAAACAATCAAATACTCATTTCAGCCCATTTTCAATCATTTCAAATGATCTAAAACGATCATATAATATGAGTGTATAGCTCAAAAAAATGATTAAAAATTCCCATTTTTGACTTATTTAAAGAAAATCCAATGCTTTTTAAAGATAAGATTAAATATTTTTGATACTAGTCTTTTAAATGGGGGTTTTTTTGGAAAAAACGAATTTTATTAGTATATTATATAAGAAATGTATAAATACCAATAGAGGAGCCTACAATGTATTTCAATAACCAAGAACAGCCCAGCACCCTTATAAGCGAAGGGATCACCAAAAAAATGCTTGCTTATGGTGGAGTGCTAATGAGTACAGAAATCGCCTTTGAGGAAGGTGTGGACGGCATTCACCACCACCATGAACAGGAACAAATTGTCTATATTTTAGATGGTAAGTTTGAGTTTACCGTAGATGACATCACCCAAACTTGCACCAAAGGAGACACGGTATATATCCCCTCCAACACTTCTCATCAGGGTAAATGTACTGAAAAGGGCAGGCTTCTAAGCCTATTTACCCCCTTAAGAGAAGACCTTATTAGATAAAAAAACCCCTCTATTTGAGGGGTTTTCTATTGTGAAAAATAGAATTTTGCTTTATACTATGAAAAAATGTAGGAGCTTAAATAATGTTTTTTGAATACGATAAGCAAGCTGTAGTCTCAATGGGGGAAGGCGTGTCTCGCAAGGTACTGGCTCATGGAGGTACTGTTATGGGCGTTGAGGTATCTTTTGATGAGGGAACAGTAGGTGCTAGGCACAATCACCCTCATGAACAGATGACTTATATTTTAGAAGGTGAGTTTGAGTTTATCATAGAAGAAACCCAGCATATAGCTAAGAAGGGAGATACCTTGTATATTCCATCTGATGCCTTTCACCAAGCAATCTGCCTTAAAAAAGGGAAATTGCTCGATGTTTTTTCTCCTATTAGAGAAGATTTTTTAAAGTAAAAGCAAGCCCTCACCAGTATAGAGGGCTTTTTTTATTAAATATGCACAATAGCCTCTAAGCTTAGGAAATAATTCCATTGCTTAGTGTTGATAGAGTAGGTACCTTCTACCTCGAAAGACAAAGGGATATATTTGAAAAGAATAGTAAAATCCAGATGTGTCTTTATATAAACAGAATGGAGGAAAGGATTTTCTGCCCCCCAATAAGCGATTCTATAGCCTGTATAAAACGCCCAACGCTCAATAAACAGCTCCCCAAATCCAAATCCATTTTGAATTTCCCAAGAGAAAATCATAAGATTTATATCTCCATAGGCTACATAAGGGCTAAAGATATTTTCATCTTGGAATTCTTTGTATATAGGGATTAAGCTATCCCCCAAAACAGAAGAGCCTCGTATTGATAACTCTGAGGTATCGTAAGTTGTATAGGCTCGGAGTACTATAGGTAAGATAGGAAGAGAGAGTACCATGGAGCCTTCTACACGATGCCATTCAGGGTTCAAGTAATCCGTCTTCTGTTCAACAGTAAATTCCACTTTTCTGTAAAAACCAAAAGCTCCCTCTGACACGTAATACTGCCAAATCATCTTTGCCGTCCCTATGACCTGTGAGGTACCTAAGATGTCCCAGGTATAGGGATGTTTTCTTGTGTCCCCAATGAACCGCCCCTGCCATTCTATCCCATAAGAAATAAAAAAGTCCCCTGCTAGTAATACAGATTCGGCACTATAGGAGGCGGCCATTCCTACAGATACTAAGTGATGCTCACCTAGTTGTAGGGCACTGTTTTTTTTCATGTACATATTATAGAAGTCAGCAGTAAAAACGATAGGAAGTTCTTCATTCTCCCAAGAGAATGTAAACTCTGGGGTGCCTCTTTGGTACTCTATTACTATACTTGTATAGATGTGGTGTGCCCCTGTACTATCTTGCATAATAGTACGTACGCCGAACCTTTCAAAAGTGATAACAGGGAGCCAAGACATAGTGGCAAAATCAGCAGATAGATTATAGTCATCAATAATCCCATCATAAGTATAGGGCTCCATTACAGGGGTATTATGAGCCACAAAAAGAGCCTTTTCTGTGCTCGTGTTAAATTGGTCTAAAGGGAGAGCCATTAAATTATCTTGTTTAGAAAAAGAAGATTTGTAATAAAGAATATCTTCATATAAATAAGATTCAAAGAGCTCTCCTTTGATATTATCATTAATAAAAGTGATATTATCGTCTTTAATAATAGCTCTTTTATAAAAAGAGTTCCCCTCTTTGGCGTAAGATACACTAATATGCTCTTTATCCCCTGTCAAGAATCTAGGAATAGATAGTTTGTCGTTATCTATGCTAGAAACTTTTTTATTATGAATATCAATTCGAGATACTTTCTTTGTTCCTTTATAAGAGTGGAGAAAATAGATATACTGATCATCTACACTAAGGGGGCTGTTGAAGTACTCGACAGGATTTCCTGTGTATAGAGGGTAGTAATTTTTATTACTAATAATTGTAAGTTCGGGATAAGGGGTGTTCCTGTTTATAGCTACTATTTGAATATTATCTGGGGTAGATGTTGAAAGAAAAGTTCCATCATTAAAACCCATATAAGGTCTTGTTTTAGGAAGGAGAGATCGCCTATGCACCACAATAGAAAAGACTTTTTTATCTGCTATAGCAGATACTAAGAGGTACTTTTCGTCGGGAGAAACGGCCACTTTACTCCAATTATTTCCCCCAAATAAGATATGTTCATCTTTTTGTTTTTTGAGGTTGTATACTCTTAATTCACGATTTTGCTGGTTGAAGTAGTAGATTTTATCATTGATTTTTTGGAAAGAATTCAAGCGTTTTCTTCTTTTAGAGAGCAAGGCATTTGTATGAGTAATATACTTTTCGTGAGTCTCTAAGCTTTCTTTGAAAGATTTGTAGAGGTCTTTTTGCGGTGTTTTAGTAACATTTTTCAAAGACCAGCTAGAGATACGCCATTGTCCAGCTTGTTTCCAGTAGGCTAAATCCTCTTCTTTCCCAAAATTATCTATAAGATGTTGGTGAAATAAAGCTCCATAAGTATAGGGGTAATCCAATGTATCAAAACGAGTATTTCCCCCTCCAAATTCAGCAAAAGAAGGGAGCTTATTATCTAAGAGATCTCTTCTCATAAGATGATAGGTATAGGGGTCTTTCAAACGACCATAATCCCCATCACTCTCTCTTGCAATGGCTGCTCCTGCTGAAAAAGAAGGGGCACTGAAAAGAGCACTGGGATTTACCGCATTATTTAAAACATTTATTAGGTAATGTTTGGGAAAATATGTTCGAATAGCAGAGGTGAAAACATAAGTAAGTTCATGCCTAAAAATAGTTCTTAGATATTCTGGGTCACTATAAGATCTAGAGCCTGATATTTCAGGGGGGACGGATGAATAAAGATGAATAGTAGGGAAGATAAAATTACTACCAGCTGTATCGGCTAATTGGTAATCAGAAGAAACAACGATACGGATTTTTTGATTGAAGATATAATTTTTAAGCTCAAATACTCCATAATGAGAAACCATAGATTCAAATTCCTCTTCTACATAACGTACGAGCTCAAATGCTTTTTCTTTGGAGTCTTCATCAAAAATAATATTAAAATTAGTAGTCCGAATTTCTTTTAAAGTATAGGTGCTAGAATCAAAAGGGTATTCATACTTAAATCCATAGCTTAGAGAAAAAGATAAAATAATAATACCTAAAATTTTATACATAATTAATCTTGTCTTTATCTATTTTCCAGTGGTATAATCGATTCATATATCGAATAATAGTACCATATAAGCTATTTGCAGGATAAGTATGTCCAAAATAAGAGTGTTCAGCACGATTTTTTATAGCTTCTGTCATTTCAAAAGGAAAAGAAAAGTCCAAGTCTGAGATCCCCATAGGCTTATCATATTGGTTTTGAGCGGAATCCCAGAGTTTACAGTTTGTGTTAAATCTGTCAATCTTGGTATCAAAGGTGATATTCATCTAGTACCCTCATATTTTAATTAATAATTATAACTGTAATCCATGATAAATAGGGTTTTTAGGTTGACCATATTTTCTAACTTCAAAATGTAAATGAGGACCAGTAGAACGCCCTGTATTACCCACAGAACCAATCCTTTCCCCAGCTTTAACCCATTGCCCAGCTTTGACATATAGTTTAGATTGATGGGCATATAGGGTAGAGAATCCGTTGTTATGTCTAATGACTATTGTGAGTCCAAAACTCCCAGTCCAACCTGAAGATACGATACGTCCTTCTTTAGCCGCATAAATAGGAGTTCCAATAGAAGCTGCAAAATCCATCCCTTTATGAAGGAGTCTACGTTTTAGGATGGGGTGTCTTCTCCACCCAAAATGAGATGACAATCTTCTATACCCAGGAACTGGGTTGACAAATTGGAAACCTAAAATATCTGCCATTGCTTTAATAGTAAGATTTGCATTTGGGAGGAAGAGAGTTGTTCCTGCATCTACGTGAGTACCTTTTAAGGTATTTACTAAAGAGGTTTCTTCTGCAGAAATCCCATAGCGTTCTGCAATATTAAAGACGGACTCTTGATTGGTAGTATTAAGAATGATGCCCGATCTTGTAGATAATAATATTTTTTGCCCTATGGTAAGAGAGTGCGCATTATCTAAGCTATTCAACGATAATACGGTAGCGATAGATAATCCGAATTTAGTAGCGACAGAGTAGAGGTTTTCCCCTGGCAGAATCCGATAAAAGCTAAATCCCAAAGTTTTTTCTTTAGCTATCTCTTCTAATTCGTTCTTAGTCCCAATCGTTTTATAAGTAAAAACTTGGTCTATATCTTTTTCTATAATTAAATTAGTAAGAATAGAGTCTCCTAAAGGGAGGGGCTTAGCTCCTTGGGTGAAGATACCTGTAAAGAATAAAATAGAAAATGCGAATAACCCAGAAACCAAAAATTGGGTAGCTAAGACCAGCTTAGGTGACTTTTTTTTCAGTTTGAAATGTGTGGTAAAAGAGCGAGTGGGAGTTAATATCGTTTTCAAGTGTTCCCATTTTTGAGCTAGCATAAAGACCTCGATGAGGATGGATTTATCTAACGAAATTTAATTGTTTGGTTAGAAATTTTACAATAAGTATAAGGTAAATGTAAAAAAAAATCAAGATATTGATGACAATTGTACAATAAATTAACAAAAATTATCAAAATATTGATTAATTTAATCACTGTTTTGATCTTTTTAGTGAAAAATTTCAATAAATTAAGCTAACGATTAAGTGTTGACATTCTTTTTTTTGTGTGCTATAATATTCAATCTATAATTGATGTGTTTCTGACCTTCTTCCCATAAATAATTTTATGGGCATGGTCCGAAAGGAGGAAAAATGTCTAGAAAATATGAGATCGCATTTCTTTTGAGAGAAAGCGAGCATGTAGTGGTTATCGAGCGTATTAAAGCTGCGCTAGGTAAAGCACAAACGGAATTAAGTTCCGAAAATGATAATATGGGAGTTCGTGAATTAGCATACACTATTGTTAAAAATCGAGAAAAATTCCATAGAGCTTTTTATTATTTTGTGAATATTGGTGCTACCCCAGAGCAATTAAATGCTTTTGAAGAAGCAATCAAGTACGATCAAGGAATCATAAGACACATGGTTGTCTTGGAGGTATAGGATGGCTTGGGATATTAATAGAGTAGTTCTTGTAGGACGACTTTCTAACGACGTAGAACTTCGTTATACCCCCAGTGGAGTTGCTGTAGCTCGTTTTGGTATGGCTGTAGGAGGGAAACCTTCTAAAGATGGTCAAGATTCTGTATCTTTCTTTACTGTTGTGGTATGGAATAAAGCTGCAGAAAATGCTAATCAATACCTAAGTAAGGGTAAGCAAGTTGCTATAGATGGTCGTTTAGAACAACGCACTTGGACAGCTCAAGATGGCGCACGCCGTTCCGTAGTTGAAATCATCGCAGAAAGAGTAGAGTTTCTTTCTACAGGTGGTACAGGTGGTAATAGTAACACTCAAGGTGGTCAGGGTTCTTATCAGAAACCGCAGGCTGCTGCAGCCCCCACTAGAGGTGATGCTCCAGTACCAGCCCCTAAAGAAGAAGACTATTACGATAATACCGATTTCAATGATGCCCCTTTAGATAAGTACGACCCTTTTGACGAAGACGTACCTTTCTAAATTTCAAAAATAATGGAGAAAAATAACATGTCTGAAGAACAAAACATAAACGTAAATGTAGATCTTGAAGATGCAAGTAATGCTATAGATGATCTCAATAAAAACATGTCTGATAACAAAGAAAACGCCCCTCGTGAAAATAGAGAAGGGTATGCCCCACGTGAAAACAGAGATGGAACAAGACCCCCTATGAACAGAAACTTCCGTCCTGGTGGAAAGAAAAAATCTTTCTTTGCTAAAAAAGTATGTAAGTTTACCACAGGGCAAATGGATCCTGCTACTATCGATTATAAAAATATCGAATTATTAAAAAGATTTATAATGTCTAGTGGGAAAATCGTTCCACGTCGTATTACAGGAACATGTTCCAAATACCAACGTGTTTTAGCTAGAGAAATTAAAAAAGCTCGTATTATGGCTTTCTTACCGTTCTCTGCGCGTTAATAAACAGATATATTCCGAAAAAGGTTGAAAGAGTTTTATGGAATTTTCATTATTTGTATGGGGAGTATGTGGATTTTTTTTCATGCTTTCTGGATTGTGGAGCTTGCTCCTCCAAAGAATAGATACTACTAAGATAGTGTATACCTACCTCACAGGATTAGGGTTATTAGTGCTTATAAGCATGATATTTACTCCTTATTCTATGCAAATATTTTTAAATTTCAATAAATCTTTAGATCCTTATATTAGAAATTTAACCAATTCACACCTCATGATTGAGGTATGGCATAGTGTTGTTTTCTTTAGAAATGTGTGGTCAGCACTTATATTGGCAATATTAGCTATAGGCTTAGAGGCTTCTAGCCACCCTTATAGTAATAGACATCGTATGATGAAAGACTTTAACCATAATAAATTACTTATTATGGTTGGAGTTTTAATAGTGTATTTTTTGGTACAGCCTTTGAAATTAGGTGAACCACTAAATGTTCTCTTATTAAATATTGCTTTATATACAGCAGTATATTATTGGAGATTTGGATTTTCCACTATTTTATATATCTTTAAAAAGTACTATGTTCCTTATAGTGTAGGAATATTGTTACAAATCGTGCCTATAATTCTCGTTGGAGAATATTTCCTACTAGTGCTTGTAGCTACTGTAGGGATAGGTATGTCGGATATATGGATGGATTACCATAAAAGAAACGCTGCATCTATGGTATTTAGTTTAGATTTTAGTAATTAAAGGAGATCCCTGTGAAAGTTATTCTTTTAGAAAACATTCCTGGACTTGGACGTGCTGGTGATATTAAAACAGTACGTGACGGTTATGGTAGAAATTATTTAATTCCCCAAAAATTGGCGGAAATGGCGACTCTTAGTCGTGAAAAATACTTAGAGCGCAAAAAAGCGGCTTTATCTAAAAAAGCTCAGCTTATGTTTGATTCTGCTCAAGAGTTAAAAGAAAAATTAGAGTTAATAGCTTTAGTTGTCCCCAAAAAATCCAGCGTTGAAGGTAAAATTTTTGGCTCTGTTACCAGTAGTGATATCGTAAATCTCGTAGCTGAACATGGTTTTACTATTGATAAAAAAAGAGTTGTTATTCAGCATGTTAAAACCATTGGAGAACATATTTTCCATGTTCGTCTTGACGAAGGTGTTACAGCTGATATGAAAATTACTGTTGAGACAATGGATCAATAATTATTTATTGAGTAAATTGTATGACTACAAACGAAAAAAATATGCTTATTTCGCCTCATTCAGCTGAGGCGGAACAGGCTGTTTTAGGGGCAGCCCTATCCAATCAACGTTCTTTATATACTATTACAGAGTCTCTAAATGAAGAGGATTTTTATGATCCTAGCCACCAAGCTATTTATAGAGTGGTGCAAATTTTAGAGCAAAATAGTAGACCTGTCGATATTATTTCAGTTACGGACCTTCTCACTAAATCTAACGATTTTCAAAAAATCGGAGGACATCATACTCTTATAGACCTTGTCGATAAATATGCATCTGTTGCAAATATTGAATATCATATTAAGCTTATTAAGGATTATTCTCTTCTAAGAGCATTAATTAGTGCTTCCCGTCAAATCATCGATATGGCGATGAAAAGAGAAGAAGATGTCGATGATATCCTTGATAAAGCAGATAGTTTGATGTTCAATATTATCAATAGAAAAGAAACTTCTGAATACCACAGAATTTCCGAATATATCACAAGAGCCTTAGAATTAATACGTCAAAGAGAAGCCTCTGGGAACTCCCTAATGGGAATCCCTACAGGCTATAAAGATATTGACGAGCTTACCAATGGCTTATCTAAAGGGTCTCTTATTATTTTAGCGGCTCGTGCTGCTATGGGTAAAACAGCTTTTGCCTTAAATATAGCCCGCAAATATCTAAAAACAATGCCTCAAGATCAAGATAATCGTTTGGGCGTATTGATGTTCTCCTTAGAAATGACAGGAGAAGAGATTGCTATGCGTCTTTTATCTGCAGAATCTAAAGTCGATTTATCCAAAATCAACAAAGCCCAAATGAATGAAGACGAGGCAGATTACCTTATGGCTGCAGCTGCTAGCTTAGATCCTTTAAATATTATTATAGATGATACAGGTAATATTCAACTAAACACCTTGAGAGCAAGAGCTCGTACGATAATGAGAAAATATCCTTACCAATTAATGCTTATTGACCATATTCAGATTATTTCTCTACCAGGTAATGCTTTTGGTAACAGAACAAGTATGCTAGGTCAGATTACAGGGACTCTAAAAGGCCTTGCTAAAGAGCTGGGAATTCCTATTATTGCCTTATCTCAACTATCTCGTGGTGTGGAATCTCGATCGGATAAAACACCTCAGTTATCGGACCTTAGAGAGTCTGGTTCTATTGAGCAAGATGCTGATATTGTAGCAATGCTTTATAGAGAAGAGTATTATGAAAAAGATAATACGAGTGAAATTGCAAAAGGAGTGACAGAATTGAGTTTTGCTAAACATAGAAATGGACGAACAGATATGATTCCTCTGAGATTCTTCCCAGAAACGATGCGTTTTGAAAGCTTAGAGGAAGATGCTCAACAGGAATATAAAGATTATAAAAATGCAAAATTAACGGGCGAAGCCAATCGTCCTAAATTTCAGAGAAATGATTATTTCAATAGAAATGACAATGAATCATCTTTTTAGTATATTTTATATATGACCTTATTTTAGATAAAGAGAGAAAATAGCTATGAAAAAAAATAAACATAAGTTCGAAAGAGCTTTTATAGAATTAGGCGAATTTGGGATGTACAGCATAAGGATTATTAAAGCTTTCCCTTCCGTATTCAAATACAGAAAAGAATTTTTTATTCAATTAACTGGTATTGGGATTTCCTCTATGCCTATTATTATAATGACAGGCTTTTTTATGGGGGCAATTTCAGGAATACAGATTGGTGGGGCGATTAATCACGTTATTAGTGGGTCTGCTATTATCGCTAGCGGAGGGGTAGTTATAGCCCTCGTTCGTGAAATGATTCCTGTATTAACAGCTTTGGTAGTTGTTAGTAGAATCTGTTCTTCTGTTACGGCAGAAATAGGTTCTATGGTGGTTACCGAACAAATAGATGCCCTAAGAGTGTTATCAGTAAATCCAGAAGAATACATAGCTGTACCAAGAATTATTACAGGAATGGTGGCTGTTCCATTAATAGGAACAATGGCTATTATCGTAGGGATTATTGGGGCTTGGATGTCTATGTTATTGGTTCACCAAGTACCTACCTATTCCTTTTTTCAATCAGGATTAGAGATCCTTATTTTAAGATTTTATATAGAATCTATTTTGAAGCTCATACTTTTTGGTCTGGTTTTATTATTGATAGCTACTTTTTATGGATTTCGTACGACAGGAGGCTCTGTAGGGGTAGGGCAATCTACCGTTAAAGCTGTGGTAACAGGCACCTTCACTACTATTTTATTAGATTATGTGATGGGTACATTTTTTCTTATGTTGTAAGGATATTTTTAATGAATCATATTATAGAAGTAAAAAATCTCAAAAAACGACTACGTGATCGTAATGTACTAGATGGCTTAGATATTGAAGTGAGAGAAGGTGAGACTTTCGTCCTTGTAGGGCAAAGTGGTACAGGTAAGAGTGTTTTATTAAAACATTTAACAGGCTTAATGTATTCCGATGAGGGCTCTATTCGTATCAAAGGAAAAGAAATGAGTCATGCCACTGAAAAAGATTGGTATGATATAAGACCTAGTATAGGAATGCTTTTCCAAAGTGGGGCTATTTTTGACTCTATGACTGTAGGACAAAATATACTATTTACTTTAGAGCATTTAATGCCTCACATGACTAATAGCGAAAAAGATCAAAGAATAGCCTATTGTTTAGACGTGGTGGGATTAGAAGGCTTAGAAAACACCATGCCTGCTGAATTGTCAGGGGGTATGCGTAAAAGAGCAGCTTTGGCAAGAGCTATTGCAACCATGCCAGAAATATTACTATTTGACGAGCCTACGACGGGACTGGACCCTATTATGACAGCAGTTGTAGACGAACTTATTATAAATGTTAAGAAAAAACTTGGGACTACTTTTATTATAGTAACCCATGATATGGCTAGTGCTAAGAGGGTGGCGGATAGAATAGCCTTGCTTTTTAACGGAAAAGTTATCTTTGTAGGTACCGTTGAAGAATTAGAACACACGAAAGACCCTTTTATGCTCCAATTCTTAAAAGGTGACCCTCATGGTCCTATGACGGATTAAATGCTTAGTAAAAAAATGTGGAAGGAAAAGAACAATGCCAAAAACAATAAGAAAACAACCTAACTTTTTAGCTATCGGTATTTTTATGGCGGTAGGTATTATGAGCATTCTCATCAGCGTAGTTTTTGCTGATAAATTAATAAACAGATTAAAAGGTGGATACTCTATCTATGTTCGTTTTAATGAACTAGACGGTCTAGTCCCAGGTTCTAAGATTTCGGTAGGTTCTGGTAAACATATAGGACAAGTAGAATCTATAGAGCTAGATGGAGCTATTTTAGTGGTAGAAGCTTTCATTGAGAATAAATATAAAATCAATCAAGGTGCGAGCTTTGAAATCTTCTCTAGTAGTTTTGTCGGTGGGAAATACGTAGCTGTTGTGGATTATACAGGAAGTGCTCCTTTTTTAGAAAAAAACTCCACCGTAGAAGGAAAAGACCCCATCTCTATTAATAGTATTTTAGGGATGTTTGGAGAGGCAATGGATTCTGGATCGGATGGGGGGCTCATGGTAGGCATAACGGGAATTGTTGGTTCTCTTAATGAAACAGCCACCCTAGCTAATAATATTATTAAAGATAATAGAACTAATATTAATACTACTTTAGATAATGTTGCATCAGCATCTATACATGTTAATAAAACCTTAGCCAACGTAGAAAGAAAACTCGCAACCGTAAGTGATAAAGAATTTGCTGTTATGTTAAAAGACGTACAAGGAAGTCTCCAAAATTTAGATCTTTTCTTAAAAGATATTAACTCAAAAAATGCTCCCTTATCTTTATTAAAAGACCCTAATATGACACATAGTTTAAGAACTATCATCACTAATCTAGAAGAAACCACAGAAAGAGTAAAAGCAAAACCAAGTTTATTATTAAGAAGTTAATTTTATATAGTATATAAATTATAGGAGTAAGTTATGATCCCTTTTATTGATTTACAGGCACAATACCAAGCGTACAAAAAAGAAATTGATACAAGAATAGAGGGCGTCCTCAGTAGAAATGACTACATTATGGGTAAAGACGTCAAAGAATTAGAAGAATGGATGAGTAATTACACAGGGACTTATGCTGTTGCTTTATCCTCAGGGACAGACGCCCTAATGATTCCTCTTTATGCCATGGATTTGAAAGAAGGGGATGAAATTATTACCACTCCTTTTACGTTCTTTGCAACAGCAGAAGTAATATCTTTTCTAAAATTAAAACCAGTATTTGTTGATATAGACCCTGAAACATGTAATATTGATATTAATAAAATAGAAGGAGCGATTACTCCTAAAACAAAAGGTATTATCTCTGTCTCTTTATTTGGACAAACAACAGATCTTGATCGTATTGATGGAATTGCTAAAAAACATAATATTTTCCATATAGAAGATGCAGCTCAAAGTTTTGGTGCTATTTATAAAGGGAGAAAATCTTGTGGTGTAGCAGAAGTATCTACCACATCTTTCTTCCCAGCCAAACCCCTAGGTACCTATGGTGATGGTGGAATGATGTACTTCAAGAATAAAGATTTTGCAGACAAGTGTGCTTCTATTGTCAATCAAGGACAGTCGGTTCGTTATGAACACCAATACATAGGGGTTAATGCCCGTTTTGATACTTTTAAAGCGGCAATTCTCCTAGCCAAACTAGGACATTATGATGATGAATTAGCTAGAAGAAACGAAATTGCTACCAATTACGCTAAAGCTTTTGCTGGCTCTAAGGCTATCCCCTTAAAAATAGAAGAATTTACAGATAGACATGCGTGGGCTCAATACACTCTTAAAGTGGAGCAAAGAGATAAAGTAAGAGACCTTCTTCAAGAAAAAGGAATCCCCACTGCTATCCATTACCCAAAACCTTTACACAGACAGCCTGCCCTTGCTTATTTAGGTCTAAAAGAAGGGGCTTATCCTATTGCTGAAGACATGTCCACTAAAGTCTTTAGTTTACCGATGCACGCTTTCATGGATAACGATACTCAAAATATTATTATTGATGGCGTTTTAGACGTTTTAAATAATATATAATTAATATAATTTCCTAGGAGGAAAGACCATGAGTCCTGAGGCTCTGTTATATTTAGTAATAGCAATAACCCTTATTCTAGCATCTGCTTTTTTTTCTGGTTCAGAAACAGCGGTATGCTCAATGGATGAAATTAAAATAAGACGCCTTTCTTTACAACATGCAAAGGGTGTCCGAAGACTATTAAAAGATCTTACCTTATTGTTAGTATCTCTTCTTAACGCTAACAGTATCACTAATATTTTACTAGCATTAGTATTAGAAAACTTTTTCAAACAATTAGGCTATAGCTTTTCCTTATTAGAATCAGCCCTATTTGTATCAGGTATCGTAATTATTTTTGGGGAGATACTTCCTAAATCTTTAGCCTCTGTTTATGCAATGAAAATTGTTCCAGCAGTGATCACTCCTATCACAGGGATAATCAAATTTTTCTTAAATGTATCTAAACCTTTATTAATTTTGTCTGATAAAATCATTGACTTTTTCTCTCAACACATCAAAGATCAAGAAGAAAAAGATGATAGGCGAGTAGCTCTTTATACGGTAGTATCTCAAGGAGATTTTCTTCAGAGTACAGAGAAATTAATGATAGCACGTATTTTATCTTTAGCTGATCGTAAGGTTACTGCCGTTATGACACCTAGACCTGAAGTGTTTTCTGTGGATATTAATACCACTATTGCCGAATTAAAAGAAGAATTACGCCCAGAACAACACAGTAAGATACCTGTTTATAAAGAGCAAGATAGTCATATTGTAGGTATTTTGCACATGGAAGATATAGGGTGTTTTTTTCACAACGAGCAATCTGCTCAAAAAACCTTAGAAGAATTTATGAGCCCTTTATACTTTGTTCCTGAATCTAAAAGTTTAGAAAATCTTTTAGAGGATTTTAAATCCCGAAACATTCGTATTGCTGGTATTGCTGGTGAATATGGAGAATGTTTAGGTATTGTAACTCTTAGTGATATTTTAGCCGAATTAGTAGGAGAAGTTGTTGATGAAGATTTTGATATTAACCTAGATATTACCCAAATGCTCCCTAATTGTTATCTTGTGAAAGGGGATGTATCTATTTCCAGCTTCAACGAAAAATTTGGTCTCAATCTCATGAGTGAAGAGTACGCTACTATGGCAGGGTATATGATAGAACAAAATGGAAGTATTCCACCTCTCTTCTACAGTATAGAGAGAAGTGATGTTTCTATTAGTATAAGAGAGCGTACGGCTACTCGTATAGAAAGTTTATTGGTAAGAGTAAAATAATGGAACAATTTATATTAAATATTAACTGGTGGTTAGCCCTTGAATACTTTGCTTGGGCGTTCTTAAATATGTTTTTGAGTGGATTTTTAGGAGGAACAGAAACAGCTTTTCTTTCCTTAAACCGTATTTTATTATACGCAAAACAAGGTAAAGGCGAAGTTTCAGCCAAGATTCTGATGTTTCTCGTTAAAAACTCTTCTCAATTTCTCACTTCTATCGTGATTCTCAATAATGTCACCCTTATTGCTGGTACCCTTTACATGAATAAGCTATTTGTTGAAGCAATGCATGTTCCCCCTACTTGGGCATTATTGTGCACTACCTTGACATCTACCCCCTTAGCTTTGGTTTTAGGAGAAGTACTCCCTAAGGCGATTTTCCATGCCTTTGCAGATTTCTTATCGTATTCTTTATCTATAACATGGATTATTATTTATTTTTTATGCTACCCTATTACTTTTGTTGTGAGAATTGTAATCAAGATTATTTTCTTTGTTCTTAGGATTCCTTATGAAGAAAGTAGTGGTTTATTTGGTCAAAACGAATTTGGAGACTTTTTGGATATTTCTCTAAAAAGTGGTGCTATGAACGAAAGAGAGAGAGTTTTTATTAACAATATCTTAGAATTCCGAGAGGTGCAAGCCAGTGAGGCTATGATTCCTCTTGCACAGATTGTCTGTATAGAAAAAGACCAAAGTGTTCAAGTCGCTTTAGACTTAATGAGAGAAAATAAAACCCCTGTTCTTCCTGTGTATAAAAGTAGAATTGATGAGCCAATAGGAAGAGTGAGAGCTAAAGACTTAATAAAAGCGAATCCTTATGATAGTGTGGAAAAATATGTTCAAGAAGCTTTTTTTGTCCCTGAAACCACTTATTTAGAAAAAGTACTTATCCAAATGCAAAGACAACAAATGCCCCTTACTTTTGTGGCTGATGAATACGGTGGTGTAGTAGGGGTGCTTAGAGTAGAAGATATCGTCTCTGAAATCGTAGGAGAAGTGATTGAAGAAGGGGAGATGGATTTCAAATCAGGAGGCAATGGTGTAGTCCTTGCCGACGGACTTTGTGATATCGATGATCTCTTCGAGCATCTTAAAATCAATATTGATGATATAGATTCGAGAACTCTTAGTGGTTTTATTATGGAAGAACTAGGTCGTATGCCACAAGTTGGAGATATCATTTTTTCTAAACCTTGGTACTTTGAAGTGCTAAGCTTACAAGGGAGAAGAGTAAACGAAGTGTCTATCACTAAAACCATAAAAAAACAAGATAAAAACAAACAAGAAAGGCAGGCTGGGGAATAATGGAATTTAGTGGAAAAGAATCAAGAAAACTAAAATCAGTGGACAGAGAAGAAATTGTCCGTATAGAGCGTTTTGCAGGAGAAGGTCCTGCCTTAGCTTATGATAAAGATGGGAAAATATTATTTGTCCGTTATGTCCTTCCCAATGAACTCGTAAAAGTGAAAATCTATAAAGAAGCTAAGGATTATGCAATGGCAGATCCTCTAGAAATCATAGAACCCAGCCCTTTACGTAGAGATGCTCCTTGTGAGTATTTTGCGATGTGTGGTGGCTGTGACTACCAAATGATCACCTATGCAGAACAAATTAAAGCTAAAAAATCCCTTGTAGAAGAAACTTTTAGACGTGTAGCTAATATGGATATTTCTATAACAGGTATCTTAGAATCTCCTAAAGAGCTAGGATACCGTAATAATATGACTTATAAGGTAAACCCTAGACGGGAGCTTATAGGATTTTTCCGTAAAGACTCTAAATCTATTGTAGATATTAAAAAATGCGCTTTAGAGATGCCTAGTATATCTGGAGCTTTACACTCAATGAAAACCCAACATTTAGAAAAACTAGAAGAATATCCTTTCCCTAAACATAATTTCAAAGTTCGTGCTACCACTACCGACGAAATAGGAGTTTATTGGGTACCTACTAAATATTATGAAGACAAGGCCGTCTATGAAACTATAAGTGTAGCAGGAAAATCTCTAAAATATAAAATTTCTAAAGATAGCTTTTTTCAAGTAAATCCCTTTTTAGTCCCTTTTTGGTTAGAAAAAATTATTAGTTTTCTTGATGAAGAGAAAAGTGAGAAAATTGTGGACTTGTATTGTGGAATAGGACTTATAACCTTATTTGTATCTTTTTATGCTAAAGAAACAATAGGGGTAGAGATAGCCAAATCTTCTGTCCTAGATGCCAATCACAATAAAGAAATCAATGAAATAGATTCTAATGTGTCTTTTATGTTAGGAGATGCAGGAGAATGCTTAAAGCAGATAGGTAGTGCTGATGTTATCATTGTAGATCCACCAAGAGCTGGAATGGACGATATAACAAGAGATCTCTTATTAGAGTATGCCCCCAAGAAGATTATCTACTCTTCTTGTAAAGCATCTACCATGGCGAGAGATATAGGAATCTTATCCGAAAAATATGAGTTAAAAGAGCTCTATTTAGTCGATATGTTCCCCCAAACTCACCATGTAGAGTTATTATCCCTATTAGTAAGAAAAGATGTATAAGCTCCTATAGAGCCTGTTTTAAGTATAAATAAACCCCCTTCCTTTTATCGTGGAGGGGGTTTTTGTAACCAGAGGGATATTTTCACTTTTATGTATTCTTATTATCCATAAATTATGAAATGCCCTAGCTTCATATCTAAAATATTCAAAGTGCAATATTGTGTTTTTCTAATTAATTAAATTTGCTAGTCTGCTATAATTGTACTATAATACTATATAGTATGCTAAAGGGGTATTCATGTCCATTCTATTAAAATTAACAGGAAAAGAACTATACTGGTCTATTATTGCTGGTAGTAAAAAAATCATCGAACACCAAGAAGAAATCAATAAAATCAATGTTTTTCCTGTGCCTGATGGCGATACAGGGTCCAACCTCGCTGCTACAGCTACTTCCATTATCTATAACTCTAAAGAAAGCGAATCTATTGATATTGTAGCTACTAGCGTTGGAGATGCTGCTCTTGACGGAGCTCGTGGTAATAGTGGCGTCATTTTGGCTCAATTTCTCTACGGTATGGGAGTCGAAGTAGAAGATTCTGTAAGCCTCTCCCCCCAAGAATTTGCTAAAATCGTCAAAAAAGCTTCCGATTATGTTTATAAAGCTATCCCCTCCCCTCAAGAAGGTACTATCATCACCGTTATTCGAGTGTGGGCTGAATATATCCATACCAATAAAAATACTTTTACAGACTTTGATACCCTATTTACCAAAGCTGAAGTCATCGCTCAAGAAGCACTTGCTCGTACCACAGAACAATTAGAAGCTCTCCGTGTAGCCAAAGTCGTTGATGCTGGTGGTAAAGGTTTTGTCCTCTTTATAGAAGGAATGAAAGAAACACTTCTTTCTCGTTCTTTTTCTCGAGAAGATCACGATGTGGAACACCTTCTCATGTACGATTATGATTTCCCTATGGCTGAAGCGGAAGCGCTCACCGAAAAGTCTTTACATAATAGATACTGCACAGAAACATGTCTCATCGGTGAAAATATGTCCCGAGATGCTGTTCTTGAAGTTTTAGAAGCAGACTCAGACTCTATCGTTATCGCTGGTTCTGATAAAAAATTGCGTCTGCACTTTCATACGAATAGCCCTGCTAATATGTTTGATGAATTACGTAAATTTGGGAGTTTCACTTTCCAAAAAGTAGAAGATATGCGTCTTCAATATAATGTTACTCACCATAGAAAACATTCTATTGCTCTTGTGGTGGACTCTGGTATTAGTCTTTCTCCTGAATTTATAGATGAAAATCAAATTCATCTAAATCCTTTAAATATAGAAATAGACAAAGTCAGCTACCAAGATATTCGTACTATGGATATTGGCTTATTTAGGAAATATTTCACTCAAAAAAACGTCTCTGTAAAAACATCCCAACCCTCCCCTAAAAGTTTTGCCGACTTATTTGGATATTTATCTAATTATTATGAATCTGTTATTGTATTAACAATGAGTACTGGTGTTAGTGGAACATACCAAAGTGCCTTACAAGGTAAAGAGCTAGTGCTAGCTAAAAAAGAGATGAAAATCGATGTTGTCAATTCAAATGACTTAGCAGGTGGGGGTGGTGTTATAGCATACCTTGCGGCTAAAGATATTCAAGATGGTGTATCTCATGATGATATTCTTAAAAACATTCAAAATAATATTTCTCACACGACTCATCATATAAACTTTCAAACAATAGATCATTTGGTTAAAACGGGAAGATTAGGAATGTTTAAAGGTGGCATAGTTAAAGCCTTAAACTTATGTCCTATCCTAGAAATCAAGGATGGTAAACCTTATGTTACGGGTAAAGCCTTTGGATTTGAAAAAGCGATCACTAAAAATATAGAAGATATTGCTAAAAAATCTGCAAATCGCCCTATAAAAGGCTATGTATTTTCTCATTCAGACCTAAACGAAGATATGAAAGAATATTTTCTCAAAAGCCTAGAAGTAATCTTTGGACGCCCTCCCCTTGAAATCAATAAGGTTTCGCCCTGTATTGTAAGTCATGTAGGTTATGGCTCTGTATCTGTTGGTATTACCTATGAGGATTAATAAAAAGTATAAAACATAAAAAAACCTTCAATAATCTACATAAGATTTGTGGGATTTTTTTTATATAAAAGAGATTTTACGGTGTCCCCCAAATAGCTCCCACCACTCACAGAGTGCTACGTTACCAAAAAAAGGGGTTCTTACCCACATCAGAGATGGGATGCTACGCTAGAGGGAGCGCCATCCCTAGGAAAAGAGATAAGCACCTCTAAAGAGAGTCCCTACCTGTGGGATATAACCCTCTTGAAATCAATAAGGTTTCGCCCTGTATTGTAAGTCATGTAGGTTATGTATCTATTGGTATCACCTATGAGAATTAATAAAAAATATAACAAAAAACAAGCCCTATTATAGGGCTTGTTTTTTTATAGTATCTCAGTAGGGACTTCCCCAAAAAATCAATAGAATTTGCTTGTCTACCATAATTTTATTATATTTTAATAGAGAATAGGTATACCACATAGTTTAGATAGGGTATACCAAAAGGAGGACTCATGTCCATTCTATTGAAATTAACAGGAAAAGAGCTCTATTGGTCTATTATTTCTGGTGGCAAAAAAATCATTGAACACCAAGAAGAAATAAATAAAATCAACGTTTTCCCCGTACCTGATGGCGATACAGGGTCCAACCTCGCTGCTACAGCTACTTCTATCATCTATAACTCTAAAGAAAATGATTCTATTGATATTGTAGCGACTAGTGTTGGTGATGCTGCTCTTGACGGAGCTCGTGGTAATAGTGGCGTTATTTTAGCCCAATTCCTCTACGGTATGGGTGCCGAAATTAAAGACACTGCTCATATTTCTACGCAAAAATTTGCTGAGATTGTCAAAAAAGCTTCCGACTATGTTTATAAAGCTATTCCCTCCCCTCAAGAAGGTACCATCATCACGGTGATTCGTGAATGGGCTGAATATATCCATACCAATAAAAACACCTTTACAGACTTTGATACCCTATTTACTAAGGCTGAAGTCATCGCTCAAGAAGCACTTGCTCGTACCACAGAACAATTAGAAGCTCTCCGTGTAGCCAAAGTCGTTGATGCTGGTGGTAAAGGTTTTGTCCTCTTTATAGAAGGAATGAAAGAAACACTTCTTTCTCGTTCTTTTTCTCGAGAAGATCACGATGTGGAACACCTTCTCATGTACGATTACGATTTCCCCATGGCTGAAGCGGAAACGCTCACCGAAGAATCCCTACATAATAGATATTGTACAGAAACTTGTCTCGTCGGTGAAAATATGTCCCGAGATGCTGTCCTTGAAGTTTTAGAAGAAGACTCAGACTCTATCGTTATCGCTGGTTCTGACAAAAAAATACGTCTCCATTTTCATACGAATAACCCTGCTAATATGTTTGATAAATTACGTAAATTTGGAAATTTCACTTTCCAAAAAGTAGAAGATATGCGTCTCCAATATAATGTCACTCACCACAGAAAACATTCTATTGCTTTTGTAGTGGATTCTGGTATCACTCTCTCTCCCGAATTTATGGACGAACACCAAATCCACCTCGTTCCTATATCTGTAGAGATTGATAAAGTAAACTATCAAGATATCCGTACCATGACTCTTGAGCTATTTAAGAAATATTTCACTCAAAAAAACGTCTCTATAAAAACATCCCAACCCTCCCCAAAAAGCTATGCCGACTTATTTGGCTATTTATCTCATTATTATAAATCTGTTATTGTATTAACAATGGACTCGGGAGTTAGTGGAACACATCAAAGCGCCTTACAAGGTAAAGAATTAATACTTTCTAAAAAAGATATGAAAATCGACATCATTGACTCTAAAGAATTAGCGGCAGGGGCTAGTATTACTGCCCATTTCATTGCTAAAGATATTCAAGACGGTCTATCTCAGGAGGATATTGTTAAAAATGCCGAAAATAATATCACTAACACCACCAGTCATCTCAACTTTTTATCCATAGATCATTTAGTCAAAAATGGACGATTAGGAATGTGGACAGGAGGGATTATTAAAGCCTTAAACTTATTCCCTATTTTAGAAGTCAATAAGGGCAAACTGGCTGTTACAGGTAAAGCCTTAGGGTTTAAAAAAGCAATCACTAAAAATATAGAAGCAATTATTAAAAAATCTGAAAATCGCTCTATAAAAGGCTATATTTTTTCTCACTCAGACTTAAATGAAAACATGAAAGAATATTATCTCAAACGCCTAGAACTAATCTTTGGACGTCCCCCCCTTGAAATCAATAAAGTTTCGCCCTGTGTCGTTAATCATATAGGTTATGGAGCTGTAGATATTGGTATTACCTATGAGGATTGATAAAACAGTAATTAATATATAAAAAAAACACCCCCTCATACGGGTGCGAGGGGGTGACTGCCACTTGCATTAGTATGAGGGGGTGTTTTATATAGTTATTAATCCCAACAAGGAGCCC
>CAMQVI010000009.1 GCA_947038195.1 uncultured Brevinema sp. | reverse complement strand
ACTTCAAGATCAAAATTGATCATTTTTTCGAGGATATAATCCCCTTCTTTAATTAGTACTTTTTTTAAATCTTCTGCATTGACGATTTTCCATTGTCCTTTCCCATCATAACCACCAGAACAAGTTTTTAGAATACAAGGGAATCCTATTTCCTCTACAGCTTTTATCAGTGATTCTTGATTTTTCAACGCTACAAAAGGAGCTGTTTTTACCCCATATTCGGCTACGGCGCTCTTCTCTCTTATTCTATCTTGAGAAATATACAAAGGAGCACGCCCTTGGGGGATATTAGCTTTTATCTCTTCTAAATAATCAATAGCATCACTAGGAACATTTTCAAACTCGTAAGTAATGACATCTGCCCAAGTAGTCATCTCTTTTAGGGCATTTTTATCGTTATAAGGGGCTATGATATGTTTTGCACTAAATCGTCCACAAGCATCATCACTAGGGTCTAGAACCATCACTTGATGCCCCATTATGTGGGCGGCGTCTCCTAGCATTTTGGCTAATTGTCCCCCCCCTAAGATTCCTATTTTAGCCATTAGTTTAATTCTCCCGCATCTAAGACAGCATTTTTCATGTTTTCTCTATAAGATTTTAATTTATTAGAAAGATTGTCATCTGTAATAGCTAATATTTGGATCGCTAAGAGTCCTGCATTTTTAGCTCCATTAATCGCCACCGTGGCTACAGGAATACCTGCTGGCATTTGAGCAATAGATAATAAAGAATCCCACCCACTAAGTGTTTTACTTTGTATGGGGACTCCAATGACAGGTAACTCTGTCAAACTAGCCACCATACCTGGGAGATGAGCTGCACCACCAGCACCAGCCACAATAACACTCAGACCTCTTTCTTTAGCACTTTTAGCATATTCAAACATTAATTCGGGGGTTCTATGGGCGGAAACTATCTTCACCTCATGCTCTATATTAAATTCTTTTAAGATTTCTTCACACTCTTTCATGATAGGATAGTCTGATTTACTTCCCATGATAAGTCCGATTTTTATCATTACACTTACTCCTATACGTAAAAAACGCAACATTCTATATGGGTACACCTACCCACAAGTATGTTGCGTTTTATTATTTTCGCTCGTATTAACTAAACCTTTTACAAGGCTCATATTATGTCTTTTTCGACAATAGTTACCATTCCTTTTTTTCATAGAACATTCTCCATAAAGAGAGATAATATGTATACAAATAAAAGTTATCTACGACAAGAAGCTTTCGCTCTTTTAGATGTTCATCATTCTAATTTAAGCATAGAAAAACAATCATCTTCTTGTAGTCTGCCCATTTACGGTGGCAGGTAGAAACTCGTCGACCTTATCTCAACTATTATACAAGTTTAATATTTTAGATTTTTATCTAATTTATTTTTGATAAATTAGTATAGCATAAATGAATTTATTTTGCAAGGAATTTTTAAAATATGAGAATTAAGAAACAAGGGTTAATTAGAAATTAAAGTCAATAGACATGATCCTCTAAATCGCGCACCTTCACAAAAAAGTCTAAACAAAGAAAAATCCTAGCCCAACAGAACACAATAAAAGCCACAAGGGATTAATCTTAAATACCATCAATAAGATGGTGAAAAACGTAAATACCCCCCATTGTATAGGGTCTACTAGGGTAGATTTTATTAGAGATAAACTCACGACAACCACAGCACCTAAGGTGGCTGGCATAATCCCTTGTAACATGTGAGACATCCATGGTATTTTAGGGCTAGCCAGAATGATTTTCCCAAAACTTAGAATCAACACAAAAGAAGGGAGCATTACTCCCACAGAAGCAATTATAGAACCAAACAATCCACTATACCCTAAAGACATCGCTACTTTATATCCAAAATACGCTACCGTTAAAATCACAGGGCCTGGTGTAGCAGATCCAATAGCAAAACCCATTAAAAATTCCTCTTCCGTAAGCCATGCTCTTTGAATTACTATTTCTTCTTGAATAAAGGGTATCATTACTAAGCCACCCCCATAGATCACCAAGCCTATTTTCATAAAAAAGAAAAACATCTCTAAAAGGAGGGGTGAAAAAATCCAAAAAGGGATAACGCTATTTAAAGAACTTTTATTTTTATGATAAGACACACTGCCCACAAAAGCCGACAAGATCAGTATAACAATCATATCTACCTTGAAATAGCTTAATGTTCCTGCTCCCACAAAAATAACAATACTTAAAATAGAATTAATAGATTTTTTTGCTAATTTTAGACTGGCTTCTATAAGGAATACTAAAGCTAAAATACTAAGCCCATACATAATTTTATCTACAGGTACTAGGTGTTTTACCTCAAAAGTAAAATAAGCTGCCAGCGTTATCAAAATCCAAGAAGGAAATAAATAGCCCAATCCTGAGATAATCCCTTGCTTGACTCCTCCTTGTAAATAGCCTAAAATGATACTCATTTGGGTTTGGGAGGGGCCCGGGAGTAATTTACAAAAGCCGTTTATAGCAAAAAAATCTTCTTCTCTTAGTATCTTTTTTTTAGTAACATACTCGTCCATCATATGCTGGGTAGCCACCATTTTTCCAAAACTAATAGTACCCACTTTTAGAAAAAATAAAAAACTCTTAAGCACTCATCCCCCTTCTATCATTTTTATTAATAATAGAAATACCTTGAAATTATACGATTTTATCTTCAAATCTACAAGGTTTTATAGGGATTAATATCTTCTACTCTTTAGGACAAAAACAAGTTTAGGAATAGACTGTGATTATCAAAAAAATAGAAGGAGACCTAAGGAATAGACCGTTTTAAGCATTTTTATTAGTTAAAAAAAATTGACAAATGGGATAAACTATAGTAAAATCCTATAATATAGGAATACAAGTCAAAAAAAATAATTAGATAGGAAGTTAAAAAAATGATAGTGGATAACATTAAAAAATTATTAACAAATAAAGATCTTATAGCAATGAGACAAAATTTAATTATTTGGACAAAAAATGAAAAAATATTTATTTTATATGTAGTATTATTATTTTGCTCTTATATTTATGTGATGCCTTATATACTCACAGCTTCTTCGGACCCAAGCCCAGCAGTATCTGCTGGGCAACATGCTATAATTTTAAATGAATTTTATACGGATAGCGATAATTCAAAAACAAAGCCTAATATAGCCCCATGGAGTTCTTTTTTTCCTTTTGATCAAAATACTGACAATCATGTTTTACTACCAATTTACAGAGCTTTAAAAGTTGGTACCCATTTAACAAATATGGGATACAATGAAGGCACATGGGACACATATACTGTAGATCCCCTTACAAATAATGATATAAAACATGAATTTAATGTAAATAAACAAAAGATATCTTCTCAATTTTATAGAAAAGACAACTATAAAAAGCAGGACCTAGATCTCAATTATAAATCTTTATATACAACAGCGTACAATAATTCAGCAATACTAGTTTATGAATATATTGCTAAAAAAATTCCAAATATTACTTTAGCATCTGATGAATTAATAGCAAAAAAACAAATGACAAAAGTTAGATATTTTATGCTGTTTATTTACATAGTGCAACTCATATTATTGGTTCTTGTTCTCTATAAAAAATATAGTACAACTAGTGCAATCTTTGTGGGGATAGGAACGATTATTGCTCCGACTTTTTTATTTTATGGTTTAACAATGGGTGGATTTTTATCGATTTTTATTTTTCAAATAGTATATATTTTGTTGTTTCACAAAATGGTAGCATACAATAGTTCCTATAAAAATAAATGCATTTTTATTTTATGGTTTTTTATATTGACACTAATACAACAATATTTTACTGGGGTATCAAGCATTTTTACTACTTTTGGGCTAGCTATGGCTGTACTAAGTTATGGTTTATTTATTACTACTAATTATTTAGATAAAAAAACTACAATAATAGAAAAACTATACCCTTTTATGCTACCTTGTCTTATAACATTTATTGTGGGTGTTTCTATGTTTATATTACGATATATCGAAATACAAGAAGCTACTCTATTGTGGGGTGGGGATGTTAGTCACGCTAGTAGCTTTTATAAATCTTCTGGTTATAAAAAATATGATACTTTGTGGATCATTAGTGTGATTAAACAATGTATCATATTTTTTAAATTTATATTCACAAAACCTTTAGGAGTATTGCTATCTGCATTACATATTAATGGCCCCTCGTTCTTTTCTTTCAAATTATATAAAATATTTATAGCAATAGTATTGTATTTATTGATAATTTATAGAATTATAGGAAAAAATTTTTTCATTCGGCAAAAACGATTAATGTTCAATATAATTATAGCTTTAGTATGGTGGCAATTATATTTGTTATTATGTACTTTATTATCTCCATGGTATATGGCTCATTTGCATCTTTTCGCCCCCATCTTTGGTTTTTATAATATGATTATATTTTTATGTATTCTTGGATACATAGACAAAGGATTGAAGCTTTATCTACTAGAAAAAAGTAATATACCTGACTAAATTGTTATACTATATTTAGGAATATATTGAAAGCATTTTTATAAGCTATTTTTTCTATTTCTCCTGAAGATAAGCCTAGAGCTGACAAGGATTCTATAATAAGAAATCCCTCACTCATATCTTTAAATTCCTTAACACAAGCGTATTTAAAATCATCAAAAAAACCTAGCCAATCTAAACCTAAGCACAATATATCACTATCCCCTGTTAGATTTAGAATGTGGTCTACATGATTCATTAGAAGCTTGAGATTAGCTTTACTCTTATCATTATCAATAAAACTATTGATAATATTAATCCCTATGAGCCCTTTTCTTCTGCTAATCTCTTTTATTTGAGCATCGCTAAGATTACGGGGATGATTGCAAATAGCTCTCGCATTGGAGTGGCTTGCTACTATGGGACTATCTATCGTTTCGCACAAATCCCAAAAGCTATAATCATTAAGATGAGAGGTGTCAATAATCATTTTATACTTCGCCATTTCTTTAAGAGCTTCTTTCCCTTTATAGCTCAATTTAGTAAAGGAAGTATCGTTATTTCCTCCAGCAAACTCATTAGTATCTGCCCAAGTAAGCATAGCATGCCGAAATCCCATATAGTTAAGCTCCTTAATAGTGTACTTATCAGCACCCCATAGACCCTCTATTCCTAGAATCACAGGATATTGGTTTTGCAGGAAAGCACTCTCATAATCATTCTTATTTTTCACGATTCTAATAGAGCTAGGGAGTCTATTGGTGATATAGTCTTTCATTATATCAAATTGCCCATACACCCCTTGATTTTCGGGAAAATATCCATTCATCCAAAAAGCCCAAATTCCCCCTTTAGAGGCACCTTTTTGGAACATCGTCTTATAATGGTTATCCCATAGTTCGTCGCTAGGATCGTTGGCTAATTTTACTAATATATCTGAATGGAAATCAAAAATCATTTCTCCCTCTCCTCTTTACTCATTACATTATTATACTATATTTAGGAATATATTGGAAGTATACTATAGCGAGATCTTATGACAAAAGCTTTATTGACAAAAAATGATAAACATGTTATAATCATTGACAAATTCTATTTTCAATATCTTAGAAAATTACTTATCTCAACTATATTCTGTTTTTAGAAAAAGAACTATTAGTTTTACTTGATGATAAATTTAAAGAATAATGAACAATAGACTGTTATTGATAAGTACTCCACATAAGGACAAAATAATGATACAAATATCCAACCTCAACAAAAGCTATGGTCGCCAAGATATACTCACTGATGTTTCTTTTACAATCCATGAAGGGGAGAAACTTGGACTAGTGGGAAGGAATGGACACGGTAAAACTACTTTATTTCGTATGTTAGCAGAATTAGAAAAACCTGATACAGGGGTTGTTCAATTCCCCAAAGGTTACAAAATCGCCTATCTCCAACAAGAGATGGATTTCAAGCATGCTACTGTTTTAGATGAAGTTTTATCTTCCATCCCTGAAGGGGAGCCTAAAGAAGTCTGGTTTGCTGAGAAGATTTTATTTGGATTAGATTTTAATGCAGAAATGATAGCGCAATCTCCTAGTACTTTGTCTGGGGGTTGGATGAATCGAATCAATCTTGCTAAAGTATTAATCAGTGATGCTGACATGCTTCTTTTAGACGAACCCACTAACCACCTTGATATTATAACTATTCATTGGTTAACCAAATTTTTACAAAATTGGCGTAAAGAACTTATCCTAATTACACACGATAGAATGTTTATGGATACTGTTGTTACTCATATCATGGCAATTCATCGTAAACAAGTGCGAAAAATTGAAGGTACCTCACAAAAGATATATGAGCAAATTGCTACAGAAGAAGAAACATACACAAAAACAAGATTAAATGATGCTAAAGAAAAAGAAAAAGCTGAGATATTTATCCGTAAGTTCCGTGCTAAGGCCAGCCTTGCAAAAATGGTACAATCACGTATCAAAAATTTAGAAAAAAAAGGGTTTAGTGGTAAATTAGAAAAAATTTCAGATTTAGATTTTCAATTTGATTTTAAGAATTTTGATACGAGACTCATGCTCACTGTTGATAATCTAGAGTTCGGTTACGAACCCAACAATCTCCTCATCAAAGGATTGGATTTTGAAGTTTTAAAAGGCGATAAAATTGCTATTGTTGGTAAAAATGGTAAGGGGAAATCTACCTTACTACGTTTACTATGTCAAAAGCTTAGCCCTGTAAATGGAACTATAAAAACACACCCTCAGCTCCTTCCCGGTTATTATGGTCAGGTAGCTGAGCAAGAGCTAGATCCCACGCTTACTGTTGAACAAGAAATAGCAAGTGTGCTCCCTCTTAATAGTAGCAGAGGGCTAGCTCGTAGTATTGCTGGAGCGGTGTTATTTGAAGGGGCTTTAGCATTGAAAAAATGTGATGTTCTGTCTGGTGGGGAGAAGGCTCGTGTCCTATTGGGGAAATTAATTGCCACTCCTGTTCATTGTCTCTTTTTAGATGAACCTTCTAACCACTTAGATATGCAAAGCGTGGACTCACTTATTGAAGCCTTAGATTATTTCGAGGGTGCTATGGTATTTGTTACACACAATGAAATGATACTCCATGCCTTAGCCACGAAATTGATTGTTTTTGATGGCGATTACCCTTATGTATTCCCAGGCACTTATCAAGAATTCCTAGAAGACAAGGGATTTTCAGGGGAAGAGCTAGTTAAAAAACCTAAAAAAGAACAGTCCTATGGAAAACTCTCTAAAGAAGAAAAAAAAGAACTACAAAAAAAGAAACAAGCTTTCCAAAGCTCGCTCAAACCTCTTAAAGATGAAATTAACGCCATACAAGAACAAATACATCACGCTGAGGACAGGATTAAAGATGTTCAGAGTGAGCTTGCCGTGGTGGCTGGTAAAAATGATGGGCAGGCACTAGCAGACCTAGGGAAAGAATTAAGTGAGCTTAAGGTGCAAATACCTGAGCTTATGGAACTATTATCATCAAAAAATAAAGAATTAGAAGATTTACAACAAGATGCTCCCTAATCTCAATTGATTGAGATTGATTGAGACTAATCAAGATGTCCCTAAAAAAATATAAAAAGCCCCTAAGATTTTTAGGGGCTTTTTTGATTGTATTCTTAGATAGGATCCATGGAAATTAGATCATATAATTGACTATTTTATCAATAAAATGACTCTTTTTTTTAAAACAGTCATTTTATGTTCATATTTACACTCATTTTCAATGATTGTTTTCGAATTATTAAGATTAAAAGTCATTATTTATCATTTTTATTCCCATTTTCAAGAGTTTTTAAATATTTTTTAAAACGGGATGATTTTTTTGAGCTTCGTTTTTTGAAAATATTGGAATAACAAATCACCATCTATTTTTTTTGGAAAACATTAAAACAAAAAGTCTATATTTATTAATTGCATTTTCATCTCCACAACAAGATTTTTTAAATTTCATGAAAATGGAGATGGTTTTTTGAACTTCGTTTTTTAAAAGTATAAAATTATCTTTATTAAAGATTTTTTTGAAAATATTGGGATTGAAAATTATTATTCATAATTTGTATTTTCATCTCCAAAGATTTTTAAATTTTTTAAATATTCTGAAAATTTTCATTGGGAACGGATATTTTGTTTTTAAATTATAAAACTATCTTTTTAACGATTTTTTGGAAAAGATTGAAACAAAAAGTCATTATTTATTTTTGTACTTTCATCTCCAGAATAAAATCTTTTTAAATATTTTGAAAATATCAAAAATATCTTTAGAATGAAGATGACTTTTTGGAGCTTTATTTTCTAAAAATATAAAATTATTATTCTTAAAGATTTTTGGGGCAAAAGTCATTATTCATTAATTGTATTTTCATCTCCTACAGCAAGAGCCTTTTAATGGGGTTTTTGAAAATTTTAAAGATTTGAAAAATATTGATAAAAGGCATCTATATTTATTAGTTGCATTTCCACACCTAGAGCAAGCGCTTTTTCATCTATATCAAAATTTTCATTATGGACGGAGGCTGTGATTTTTCGTGCTTTGTTCCCTACCCCTAAATTGAAAAAAGCTCCTGGAGTTTTTTCTATGAAATAGGCAAAATCTTCCACACCCATATTAGGAAATTTCTTAGTGGTAACCTTGTCCTCTCCTAAGAGCTGGATTCCGTTTTCTTTAATGAGATCTACAACGAAATCATGATTGATGAGGGAGGTATAACCTTTATTTCTAATATATTCTCCTGTTCCTCCAAAAGCCTTAGTAGTAGCATCGATAACCTCTACCATTCGTTCATTGATATACTCACGGACTTCGGGATTAAGGGTTCTAATCGTGCCTTCTATGATGACTTCATCGGCGATGACATTTCTGGCTGTTCCTCCATGGATAGAGCCTAAGGAAAGGACTGCTGCCTCTCTAGCATCTACATTACGAGAAATAATAGTTTGAAGATTTTGAATAACGGCAGCTGCCATTACGACAGCATCTACTGTTTCTACAGGATAAGCCCCATGTCCACTCTTCCCTCTCAAAATAATAGTAATCATATCGGAAGAGGCGTTCATTACCCCATACTTGATGCCTATATGCCCTACTTCTATGTGTGGATCAACATGTAGCCCTAAAACGCCGTGGACGCCCTCTAAAACCCCTTCTTTTATCATGGGTTCAGCACCCCCTATGGTCTCTTCTGCTGGTTGGAACATTAATCTTATATCACAGGGAGGGGGATTTTTACTTAGTATGCTGGCTATTCCTAAAACGATAGTCGTATGGGCATCATGTCCACAAGCGTGCATTTTACCTGCAACAGTGGATTTATAAGGACAATCTTTATTGTCTTGGATAGGGAGAGCGTCTATATCAGCTCTTATAGCTATCTTAATAGAAGAATCCTTACCTTTTATGTCTGCATAAACTCCTGTTTTAGCAATAGCTATAGGAGTTAATCCCATTTCTTGAAGGTACTCTTTTATTTTTTGGGAAGTTCTAAACTCTTCATAGCCTAGTTCGGGATGCTTGTGAAAATCCCTTCTCACTTCTATGAGCCAAGGTTCTATCTTTTTTATGGAATCATTCATTGTACCACCTCTTGAGTTAAACTTAGACTGGTATTATCTAGGTCTATTTTTATTTTAGCTCCTATAGGGAGGGTGAGCATAGGGATACAATGTCCTGCTGGAATCCCTGAAATAATAGGAATATTTAAGCTTTCTAGTCTATCTCTAATAAGAGGGTATAGTTCTTGTTCTGTATCATTTTGTCTCGTGCAGTCACTGAAATCGCCAAATATAAAAGCTTTTACCGTTTTTAATTTATCAGAAAGTAGGAGCTGAGATAAGGCTCTATCAATAGAGTAAGTCTGTTCTCCAATATCTTCAAAGAACAAAATCTTATCCTCAAAATCTGGCTCATAGGGAGTCCCCATTAGGGTCATAAAGGTGATGAGATTGCCCCCTATCATCGTGCCTTCTACGATAGAAGGAGAATTGCCCCTTACTAAAATATCAAAAGAATCGATGATTTTTTTATGCTCCCCAGAAATCATTCCAAAAAGGGAATCATTACAAAAAGAAGAATGATTGTCTTTTGCAAAATTAGAAGTCAGCATGGGACCTTGAAAACTGATAAGACCCGCTTTTTTATATAAGGCATTTTGGAGGGTAGTCAAATCACTATAGCCAATAAAGATTTTGGGATTTTTTTGGAAAATAGTGTAATCTATTTTATCAAGAATATGAATAGCCCCAAAGCCCCCTCTCATTGCCATGATAGCATCGATTGATGGGTCTAAAAAAGCGTTTTCTAATTCTTTAGCTCTTGTTTCCCTATCACTAGGGAAGTTATAATGATTGTTTTTTATGCTAGGAGCTAGTTTTACCTTGTAGCCCAGAGATATTAGAGATTGTACTCCTTTATCAATAGTGCTAAGGTCTGAAACAGAAGAAGAAACTCCTATAATACCTATGGTTTGTCCTTTTTCTAGTTTTTTTCCTATAGTCATATCACATCCTTTTAGCAATCAATAAAAAAGAGAACCAAAAGCTCTCTTTTTTATTGTTTAATTTTTATTTATTTATTTATTAAACATTTTCATATTTTGGAAAAGTTTAGCCGCTGCAATAGCTACTAGGGTAGAAATAGTCGTTACTAAAATGGTAGGAGCAATAATTTCTGTAGGATTCGAAGAGCTAGCAGCTACTCTTAAAGCGAGTACACTAGAAGGAATCAAGGTAACAGAAGAAGTATTAATAGCGAGAAACATTACCATAGCATTCGTTGCCGTTTTTTTATCGTCTGATAGGGTTTGAAGATCTTTCATTGCTCTTAGCCCTAAGGGTGTAGCAGCATTGCCTAAACCAAAAACATTAGCAGCGATATTAGCTACCATACTACCCATAGCAGGGTGGTCTGGGGGAACATCGGGAAACAATCGAATCATGACAGGTTTAAGAAAATCCCCTAGTTTTTTGACAAGTCCAGCCTCTTCGGCTATTTTCATCAATCCACACCATAGAGAAATAGTCCCTACTAAACCTATAGCAAGCTCTACTGCTGAATTAGCATAGAGTAAACTTGCATCCGTAACTTTTTGTATATCGCCTGTTAGAAAAGAGGCTACAAAACCAATAAAAATAAAAGAAAACCAAATATAATTAATCATGGGAACCTCCTACATAGATCCAAAGATGATAGCAGTAACGATAACAGCAGAAATCATTCCAGCAGCGTCTGCCATAAATCCAGCAGCTACCGCATGCCTAGCTTTTATAACACCAACAGAACCAAAATACACCGCTAAAACATATAGGGTAGTTTCTGTAGAACCGTACATGGTAGAACCAGCTCTTCCTATAAAGGAATCTGGACCGTAAGCTTCTAAAAGGTCTACAAGTACTCCTTGAGCCGCCCCTCCAGAAAGAGGACGCATAACAAACATGGGTAATAATTCACTAGGTAAGCCTATCTGTGCAAAGAAGGGTCTCGTGAAATCAATGAACATATCAAGTGCTCCTGACATTCTCAAGACTCCAATAGAGAACAACATTGCTACAAGGAATGGTAAAATACGAATAGCTGTATCAAAACCTTCCTTAGCCCCCTCACAAAATACCTCGTACACCTTTACCTTTTTGACAAAAAGCGCATACATAGGAATCAGTAAAATAATAAGTGGTACAGAATACAGTGAGATGGTTTGCATAATTTCGACAAACATCGTTACCTCCTTCTAAATAATAAACGATTTAATTATTATACAAGGAACTTATTTTTTTGTCAAAATAATAACCTTATGGGGTTTTTTGCCTATTTTATAGACTGAAAAACAGAGTTGAGATTATTATTTAGTCTTTGAGGTTTATGTTATGGAGATATTTAGGGCATTTTATTTATGAGAGAATAATAAGGGGAATTCTAGCTGGAATATATAAATTGACATTAAAAAAGAGAGTCTAGACTCTCTTTTTTTATTTAACACATTTTTATTTTAGAGTTAAAATTTTATTTAATAATGATTTTATAAAAGATAGTTTGTTTTTTTGCTCTGTAGATGGTTTTAGTTTTTTCTCATATTTTTTGACATCAGGCATCGCTATCCACGTATATCCTTTGGAATCGTTATATACCGCCACTTCAAATGGTAAATGAATACTCCACGCAGGATTGTCTTGCATAAGTGAAGTGTTCAACTGTGCATTACCAAATATCATCACAACAGATGGGGGCATATATAGCTTATTCAATTTAGCAGATTTACCATGATCTATACTTATAAGAATTTCTAAGCTATTGTCTGCCATAATTTTTTTGATTTTTTGTATCGTTGTTTCATGATCAAAAACTGATTTTTTATACAAAGTGTGTGAAAAAAGGGGAGAATTCAATAACATAAAAAAACATAAGATTAAAATTTTCATACCTAGACTCCTTAATATATATAATATAATATATATCATATATATATAAGATACTTAATTAAATTCTAAAAGGCAATTTGTTACAGTATTTTTACAGGAATCAAAAGATGCTTTACTATATTGTCATCCCTTATAAATAGGTTTTTTGGCAAAGAGTGCCATAATAGCACCAATAACACAAGAGCCTCCAATAATCATAAAGGCAAGGTGATAGCTTCCTGTACGTGCAATAGATGTATTAACTATGAATCCCGCTAAAAGCCCACCTATACTATATGCTAAGAAAACAAACGCATAGTTTGAACTAAAGTACTTTCCTCCAAAGTAATCAATAACGATAGAAGGATAAGAACCCATCATAGCTCCAAAACAAATTGCAAGTCCAGAAATAGCCAAGGCAATTAGTAAAAAATTATGCATAAAGCTTAAACTTAAAAGTAATACTGTATTTATAATGTAAATGACTGCAATAACACGTTCGGCTCCAAGCCTATCGGTAGCGGCTCCCCCTATAAAACGACCTACGGTATTTGTTATGGATAAAATACTTACAATCAGACCCGCTTTAACGGGGGTAAGCCCTGCAATCTCTTGGCTAATAGGAGATACATTTCCAATAATAAATAGTCCTGACATATTGGTAAATAAATACATAATAAGTAAAAACCAATATTGAGGGACTTTAATCATCTCACGTGATGTATAGTTATGGCTATCATCTATAGATCCTGAAACTACAGAAGGAGACCACCCTTTAGGTTTATAATCATCTGCTGCCATTTTCAAAAGAGGTGCTCCCATAGATATAATAATCATTGTTATGACAGCTTGTGCAAATAAGGTGCGAGAAGGCCCTAAAGGTCCTATGATTTTTGTACATATTGGGGAAAAAGAACAGACCCTGAACCAAATCCTGCAACTACCATACCTGATACTGTTCCTTTTTTATCGGGAAACCACTTAACACAAGTAGCGTTAGTGGTGCCATAGATAACACCAACACCAATACCTCCCAATATTCCATACCCAAGATAAAGTATCATAATATGAGTAGCAAATCCACTAACAATAAGCCCTAAAACTAGTGAAAGTCCCCCTAAAAGCACCATCTTCGTTGCTCCAATTTTCAAAGTCACCTTAGAGGCACCTATCATAGCTAATGGAATCATACATGTTGCAATAGAGAATGCTAAACCTGTGTCTCCTATATTCCAGTCATTTTTTTGAACTAAAGGTCCTACATACACACTCCAGCTATAAAAAAATCCCGCTGTCATGTTACAAATAATAGCTCCAAAGAGTACCATCAAACGTATATTTTTATTTTCATCCATAGTCACTCACTCCTTAAATTTATAGAATATTGTTTTTTGTTAGTTCATTCACAAAAATAGTTCTAATGTAATATAGGAATAATTAATACAAATATCTAAATTATCGCAAGATATTTCACCTTCCTGCCCTATGGGCACCAATGGATACTATAATAACAGGATACAATTGCTTATTATAGTAGGTGATAATGTATATGGACAAACTGTTAGGAAAAATAAAAAAACTCCCTCTTGATTAAGAAGGAGGATATATTAAAAGGTGCTGTCACATGCGATGTGCTATACAGACTTAATGAATACAGGTAAATATCTATTGAGCTGTTTTGAAATTTCATCGGCTAGAGAATATGCATTACGGCATAAGCCCCACTCATATAAAAATCCTCGAAAAAAGATAATGAGCATACTTGTTATTTTTTCTTCTGATTCTTGAACTAATAATAAATCTTTTTCTTGTAAGTCTTTAATGCACTGGAGAATAGATAAAAACAAGGGTCTTTCTCTTGAAAGGAAAAAATTATCATAAGCAATAACATTATGGATAAAAATCTCTAAAACAAGATCTGCCCCTAATTTTTCTGCGATATGACAAAATTCAAGAAAAATAACTACCAGTTTTTCTTGAGAAGAAGGGAGTTTATGAGATCGAATCTTCGTGACAAATCGTTCTGAATACAAATCTAAAATTTTAACAATAATCCCTTGTTTATTATCAAAATAATGATAAAAGCTCCCTATAGAAACGTCAGCCTGTCCACAAATATCTTTAATTTGAAGTTGTTGAAAAGATTTACTTTTTAGTAATTTGAGTGTCGCTTTGATGATTTTCTGCTCTGTTTGTAGCGCTTGATCTTTTCTTGATAATTTTTCCATTAATTTTCCCTTTTTCATTATATTATATATAATACAATATAATGTAATATATTACAATATATTGTATTATATTATATTACATTGACAAATTTCAATGAACGATATACAATATGTGCTGTTTAACATTAAAGGAGGCGAAAATGAGCCCTAATCATTTAAAAACATTAAGCTTATTACTGGTACTAACAACGATATCTTGTTCAAAAGACACAGGAAATCTACAAAAAGATGCTAGTGATTTTACCAAAAAGGGAAATTCTGAACTAGCTCAATATCTACCTTTTGAGAACACAGAGGACTTTGATACTGCTCAGAAAGGATTTATTGCTGATTCCGATGGAAATATGAGTTTTTCTTTTATTTCCAATCAAACGTCACCTAGTACGGTGAACCCATCTCTTTGGAGACAGGCTCAACTAAATAATATATCAGGATTATTTGAAGTTACTCCTGGTATTTATCAAGTTAGAGGTTTTGATCTTGCTAATATTACTTTTATTAAAGGAAATACGGGGTGGATCGTGGTAGATCCTCTCACAACTAAAGAATCTGCTCAAAAAGCCTTGGCTCTGTTTAGAGAAAACAAAGGAGATGCGGCTATAACTGGGGTGATTTTTACCCACTCTCATGTTGACCATTTCGGTGGTGCTAAAGGAATTCTTTCAGACCAAGATATAAAAAATGGTGTCCCTATCGTCGCTCCTCAACATTTCTTTGAAGAAGCGGTGTCCGAAAATCTTTTAGCAGGTAATGTCATGGGGCGAAGAGCTTCTTATATGTACGGAAACCTACTTCCAAAAGATGAAAAGGGTACTGTTGACGCTGGATTAGGGAAAGGGGTAGCTGTAGGAGATGTGTCTATTTTAGAACCAACAAAAACTATTTCTAAAACAGGAGAAAAATATACTATAGACGGTGTAGAATTTGAATTTTTAATGGCTCAAAATACAGAGGCTCCTGCTGAGTTTATGTTCTATATACCAAAATATAAAGCCGCATCCAGTGCTGAGGTAATCAATCATACCTTGCATAATTTGTCTACCTTGAGAGGAGCAAAAACAAGAAACTCTCTATTGTGGGCTGATGCAATCCAAACATCTAAAGCTTTCTTAGCTAATAGAACAGATGTCTTATTTGGATCTCATCATTGGCCTACTTGGGGACAAAATAAAATTAATACTTTTTTAACAAAACATGGAGACTTGTATAAATATATCCATGATCAAACATTAAGAATGGCAAATATGGGTTCTACCTACCTAGAAATTGCGGAGGATATTGTGATTCCTGATAGCTTAGCAAAAGAGTTTTATAATAGAGGATATTATGGAACAGTCAATCATAATGTAAAAGCTGTTTATGACTTTTATTTCGGTGCTTGGTGGGATGGAAATCCTGCTAATTTATACAAATTACCCCCTGTTGCTGTGGCTAAAAAATATGTGGAATTTATGGGCGGAGAAGATAAAGCTATAGCTATGGCTCATGAGTCCTTTAAAAAAGGAGAATATAGATGGGTCGCAGAAGTTATGAACCATGTTATCTTCGCTAATCCAAACAATCAAAAAGCTAGAAATTTAAGTGCTGATGCTATGGAACAATTAGCTTATCAATCTGAATCAGCTGTTTGGAGAGCTTATTTCTTAACAGGATCTTTGGAATTGAGAAATGGTATACAAGAGCTCCCTACCCCTCAACTGGGTTCTGCTGATATGATTAAAGCTTTACCTTTTAGTACTTTCTTAGATTACTTAGCAGTACGTTTGAACCCCGACAAATCTAAAGATGTGAATTTAACAATAGCTACGAGTATAGGTGCAAACAAATACACAATCACGATTGAAAACTCTGTCCTAAAATATCAAAAAGGACTGCCAGCTAATCCTGATCTATCTATTACTATGCCTAAAGATATCTTTGATCAATTACTTCTAAAACAAATCACCATAGCAGATCTTAATGAGAAAGATGTCACTATTTCTGATAAAGAAGAATTTAAAAAATTCATGTCTCTCTTTGATAATTTTGAATTTTGGTTTGGTGTCGTAACCCCTTAATATTCCTAATATTTCTTATTTTACAATAAAAAAACACCCTCCTAGATTGGAGGGTGTTTTTCTTTATCATATCAGTTATTTAGTGTTCCTAATAACAGTTTTACTGTCGTGCATCAGGATTTTTTTCTGTATATATTTTCCAATCTCCTGCCTTAATTGAAACCAAAAGAGAAGGATCTACATCAGGGTTTCTCATGTTATAAAAATATACAGGAAGTTGCTCTTGTTTTTTTGTTTCTGTATTAAAAACGGTAGTCATTATTTTATCATATTCATTAGTTGGATTGTTTTCCCCAAAATAGCACTCCAATTCGTCGAGAGTCTGCATGGTAGCTTTTACATCGCCTTTTAAGGTGATAATTTCACCAATAACTACATTAGTCCCTTGGAGTAATGCTGGATATCCCAAGCCTTTTAACTCAAATAACTCGCCATTTACCGTACCTATTTCATTTTTTACAACCTGTCCTGTAAGATATTTTTCATAATTATGAAATCCCTCTCTCAAGGAACCATACACAAATATTTTTGACTCTGTATCATTAGTACCACAGGAAGTAATACTCAAAGCACACAATATAGCTAGTATAAATTTCATCATAACCTCTTCGATTTATTTTATATATTCTAACCTATATTAAGATAATTGTCAATAGAAATTATGAGGTAAGTCTAGTGCCTTTCATCAGATATTTAATAAACTATATAGTATATATTGCAAATCTTAATAAAGAATATAAAACAACCGTTTTAAAATTGTTGGAAAAATAATTTTGGTATACTTCGTATACCATCAAACAAATATGTTTTTATAATTGATATTGCAGACAGAAATATTATCAAAATCAAAAACAAGCACCTCTAAAGAAGTGCTTGTTTTTTATCTTTTATTGATTTTTATTATGATTTTACACGTTCAACATAACGATTATCACGAGTATCTACCTTGACAATCTCACCAATATTGACAAATAAAGGCACTTGAACAACAGCCCCAGTTTCGAGGGTAGCTGGTTTAGATCCACCACTCACGGTGTCCCCTTTAAGTCCTGGATCAGTTTCTTTAATTTCTAACTCTACAAACATAGGTGCTTCAGCTGCTATTACTTCGTCTTGATAGATTTTCAAGTCTGCCATTCCTTGTTCTTTAAGGTAAAGATGTGCATCTCCTATAACATTAGCTGCAACAGAATATTGTTCGTAGTTTTCTTGATCCATAAAGATAAAATCAGTCCCATCTTTATAAAGAAATTGAGCTTCTCTATTATCGACACGAACTTGCTCTACAGTGTCTCCACCACGAAATACTCTATCCAGTATATTTCCTTTAATAACATTTCGTAATTTGGTACGCATCACAGCACCACCTTTACCTGGTTTGTGATGTTGACACCAAGTGACAGACCATAGTTGATTTTCAAAATTTAATATCATACCTTTTTTGATATCATCATAATTCATAGATTCCCCTCAATAAGTTGTTTTATTTGTTTAATTTAATTTATTTTAATAATATTCGTTTTTGGAGTAATTGGTTTTTTTTGGTATTATCGACTATTTAGAATTTTATTTGTTTAATTTATTTTCTAATAATTGTATTTGTTTTTGGAGTAGTTGGTTGGTTTTTTGGGTATTATCGGCTATTTGAACTATTTTTAGGAAGAAAAAAGTATTTACAAAAGTAGGAATCAAAAACATCACAGGAACCATAATAGCTAAAGTAGTCCAAAATTCCTTACTACGCCAATTAAATAAACTGATTAATTGGGGGGTAAAGTGTGCCACTATCACATACGTAGATCCAAAACAAATCAACAAAAATAGAAATGTTTTTACCCATGAATGGTTAAGTATCGCTTTTATTATTTTCATTTATAATACCTTTTTATATAGTTTTCTAATAATTATAAAAGCTACTAACATATAACTAGCATAAGTGCCTAAAAGATAAAGAGCTAAATTGTATGCCCCAACCTTCATCACTATAGTAGCAAAATAAAATACCTCGTATGAAGATAGAGCGTGGAAAAATTCTCTATCTACACTAAATCGATACACATACTCTAAAATAAGGTTTAGAGCAGATATGAAAGAAATCCCTATTATATAAGGAAAGTACCCTTTAATGAAGATACTAGCTTTTAAGCGATACCTCTCTAAAACATTAGGGAGTAATAAGAAATAGTGATACAGGTACACTATCATAGTAAAAAAACAAATACTAATAATAGAAATAGGTAATATTACAAAATCATAATATTGCATTGCTATAGCAGATTCTTTATAAAAAAAGAAAAAATTCATTTTATCTAATACTTGATTTAAGAAAAAATGATCAAATACCAATAAACTCTGCCATAAAAATCGAGTACTTTCTATTGCTAACGCTATTGTATAGTATATTTTAGTACAATACCCTAGTATTTTCATTAAGAATCATAGCCACAATCTGTGATCAGCTCAAATTTATCAGATCTCATAACAACAACATCTTCTAAACGAACACCACCAATCCCTGGTAGGTAAACCCCTGGCTCTATAGTAAGCACCATGTTTTCTGTTATGGGTTTATCCCAAACGGTATTAAGACGTGGATTTTCATGGATTTCTAATCCTAGGGCATGGCCTAAACCATGACCAAAGTATGCTCCATATCCTTTACTAGAAATAAAATCCCTAGCAATAGCATCAATTTCTTGCCCTGTCATACCACAACGAGCTGTATTTTCTACGAGTTTAGTAGCATCTTCTATTATTTCTCTAACTTCTGCTAGTTTAGGATCTACGGTACCCATAGCTATAACACGGCTAAAATCGGAACAATAATAGTCTTTCATAATGCCGAAATCAAATTGTACCATATCACCGTCTTCAATTATTTTATCACTAGCCGCACCATGTGGTAGAGCAGATCTCACCCCAGAAGCAACAATAGAATTAAAAGACATACTGCTAGCACCTTGCTTTTTACAGTAGTATTCTAACTCCGTCGCTATTTCTAATTCCGTTTTACCGGCTTCTATCACCCCTTTTATATAAAGAAAGGCAGCTTTGGTGATATGGAGATTTTGTTTAATAGTTTCTATTTCCATCTCATCTTTTATACTTCTAATATTGAATAAGGTAAGGTCTTGAACAGCTTGAGCATCTGATGGCAGAGCTGCTACCATCGCTTTACCCATAAGGTAAGACATGGAATCTGCTGTAAATTTAAGATGTTTAATACACTTATTTTTAAGGATTTCTTTTAATGCTATTTCGATAGGATGTGATACACTAATTTCTTCTACGCTCAAATCAATCTGCATTTGCTCACCTATTTGGGTTAAATATCTACCATCTGTAAATAAATATACGGACTCAGGGCAAACAAGTAGGTGATTATTACTTCCTGTGCATCCCGTTAAATAATATATATCTGCGGGATTAACGGTTAAAAATGCTGTGTTTTTATCCAAGTGTGTTTGTAGTTGTATCGTTCTTTTTTCAAAAACGGGTTTTTTTGATCCTTTTTTATGCATATAACTCTCCATTAATTGGATTTTTAACCACTAATTATAATGATCCTATTATAATAGTATACACTATTGTAATAAAATAATCAAGTCTTAGATAATCATAGTAGTAATACTCCCTTAAAATAAGTGTATTTTACAAATAATTTTAACTATTTTAAAGAACTGAACTATCAAATACCGATAACAAATGGTAAAATTCTTTTTTGAGGCTCTATATGTATAAATCATTCAAATCTCTTCTCTTTTGCAAATTTTTATTATTAGCTATTCACTCCCCTATCCTTGCACAGGATTTATACCCCCAATATAATAATCTTCAATACGATGCGAACACTGCTTACACGGAAGATGCTCTAAATAGATTGTACATAGTGGGATTACAATATTTAAATTCGGGAGAGCTCACTCAAGCTGAAATCTCTTTCCGCAGTATATTGACTTTCCCTTATCGCAGTAAGGATTGGAGAACTACTAGATATTATAAAGGAAAAGCTAATTTTTATCTTGGGGATATTTATTTTATTCAAAAAAATTACTTAAAATCATCTTCTAATTATCAAATAGTAGCACAAGAATATGCCGAAATCGAAGAATATTCCAATTCTTTATATAAATTAGGAAGAAGTCTCATTCTTGGGGGAAAAGAGAATGAGGGAATAGTAGTTTTAAAAGATTATAACTACAATTATGGCAGTAGAGATGGCTTGGCGGACAATGTGCTATACTGGATAGCTCAAGGGTATATGGGCTTAGCTGATTATACCGCAGCTTTACAAATATTACATCAAATCCTTAGAGATTTTCCTAACTCTACTATGGCTTATGATATCAGAATACTCATAGCAAAATTAGAAACTAGTTTCCCTGACAACATACCTATGGCACAACAAAACACGATTCAAGAAACAATTTTAAGTAGTCGTGAAAAGGCTGAAAAAATAGCCCAAGAAAAAGAATTGATTGATAGAATAAAACAGCTCTTAACATTAAAAGAGCAATTATTACAGATTAAAGAAAGAAAATTAAAACTACTAGAGAAAATAAGACAAACACGTATAAAAGCTTTACAAACTAAAAATATCATTACCGATAATGATTCTATGAATTTAATTTCACAAATTTAAAATACCTTAGGAGTATTTATGTTTTCTAAATTACTAACCTTTTCCTTATATTTTTTATCTTTGTTGTATTTTCCACTATTCTCTTATTCGCAGGATACAAAGGAGATTAAGGATACACAGATTGACTCTGCATGGGTGAGTGTCTCCAATGATTTCATAAAAATAAGTATGGATAAAAAAACAGGGCGTTATATCGTCTATGATCAAATGAATTACCACCCTGTAGCAAATATCACCCCTACCCCTTTACCTTCTTTTTTAACCCCTACATCTCCTATCCCTATGGTAAACAAAGAACTATCTCCTCTTTTAGGAAATAGCAATGCTCTTAATATGGCTACTTTAAATATCGATAATTATCCTGTGATTTTTGGTTCTTCTGTGGGGCAATGGGTAAGTGCTCCCATTGTAAGCTCAACAAATATTGTCTATGCATGGCGTATCGGAGGGGTAGACGTTATTCAAACTCTAGCTATCATTACAAATAGCGAAACACAATTCCCTGATGCTGTCGCCATATCTTATGACATTAGAAACACCAGCTCTTCCAATATACGTAGTGCTGGGGCTAGATTAGTATTAGATCCTACGGTAGGAGATGGGAAAGAAACTCCTTTTTATCTCCCCGACACCTCTCCTATTCGTACAGAGTACCAAGCAACTTTGGGGGCAATTCCTACGTATTGGATAACAGCCGATCAAAAAAACACTATTTCTCCTCTGTCCATAAAAGGACTTTTAACAGGGGATAATACTATTCCTACGAGCCGTGTCTACTTTACAACGATGAAAAAAACATTACTTGATATTTGGGATTATCAATATCTAAGACGAGGACGTATTAACGAAAGAGATAACGCTGTTATCTTATATTTTGATGATAAAGAAATCTTTCCTAATACGACTCAAAGAGTCGCATCTGCCGTAGTAACTATACCCTCCCTTCTCACCGTTTACCAGAACAATGGATTGGAAGTCCGCGCTAACTCTTTTATTAGTAAAAACACCGTGCCTCTTTCTGTTGATTTGTGGATAAGTAACACAAGACCAGATGTTTTTGATACTATTGAAGCTCATTTGAATATTCCTAATTCTTTAGAGCTTTACGACGAACAAACAAAAGTTATTTCTGATATGGGAAGCCTCAATCTTACAAGTTCCGCTAGTTGGTCCTTGGGAACGAGAGGTGACTCCTTGGGAACTTATACTATTAATGCTCAAATTAGAGGTTTAGAAAATGGGATAATGATCGCTCAACTCAATATCCCTATTACCCTTTTTATCAGCCCTAATATAGAAAAAAAGAATAAAGAAATATTTCAAGAAACAGTGCAAGAGGCTATTTCAAATATAACAAAAGCTCCCGTCCTCCCTACTATCGAACCTACAAAAACTATTGTACTAGAACCATTTTTAGAGGGAGATACCCTAGGTAGTGATAGTGAGCAATTAGCAAAAATTTATCGTTCTTTACAAACTAGTAACGCTGAAGATAATAGATATATACTGCAAATGATAGAAACGGAGCAACAGTTATTAAAAGAAATACAAGAGGCAGAGAAAGCCTTACAACAAGTTAATAAACAATACCAAATTCTTACGGAAGTATATAACAGAACATATGTTGATTCTAGTCTAACAGACCAAGAGCATATCAATATACAAGGGCTAGTTGATAATATTCAAGAATTAGAATACTCCCTCAGACAAAAAGAAACTGCTTTCTCCTCCTTAACGAATTAAAATAACTCTTCCCATTATATTGTAGATTTATTTTATATAGTATATTTATTTTGCAATTTTTATAAAAACGTGTTATATTAATACACTTGTATTTTTATAGGTATTATAGATATATGGGAGGATGTGAATTGTTTCAACAGGAACTCAAGCAACACCCTATCTTCACTCAAACAATGCTCCAAAATCTCTCTGTCTTACAAATGAATAGAACGGCGCTTAATATATACGTATATGAAGTGACTAAAAATAATCCTCTTGTAAAAAGTACAAAGAATTTTGTGCCATGGAATAGTACTATATCTCCTGTTTCCCCTGATATTATTGAGCAAACGCTCATTCAAGAACAAAAGCTATTTGATAAAATAAAAGAAGAGCTTATATTAGAAATAGAAGAAAGTGATTCCCCTATTTTGTACTTAATACTTGGTAATTTAAATGCCCAAGGGTTCTTACAAATACCTTTAGAGCAGTTATTTGTGAATACTACCTATGACTTTGAACATGTGCAAAAAATCCACACCTACATAATGAAAAGCTCTTTGATGGGATTAGGAGCTAAAGATAGTAAAGAGTATCTATTATTTATTACTAAAGAACAATATGGAGAATCTAGTTTAGAATATAAACTAGCCTCTCTTTTAATACAAAATAATAGGCAACACCTTAACGTAACTAAATTAGCCCTTATGTTAAAAATGCCTGCTCTTGATATAGAAAAAGCATTACAGCACTTAAAGACAATACCTAAAACCCCTATTATAAATCCTAGTACAAGGCATATTTATCCAGACTTCATAGTGCAAGCTCAAGGGGATATTTTAAAAATAAAGGCCTCTGACTATTTAACCCCTACTATAGAAGTTAATGACTATCATACTACTACTTATACTAAAGTAGAGCTTTCTGGTTTTTTAAAAGAAGTCGAAAAATTACAAAAGGCTTTAGAGCTCCGTTCTTCTACCTTACAAAAACATGCTGAAGCTATTATTATTGCTCGTAGCGATTTTTTCTTAAAAACGGGAGAAGCTCCTAAGGAAATAGGGCTGAAAAATATTGCAGAAATTACAGGACGACATATTTCCACGGTATCTAGAGCCTTACAGAATAGATATTTTTTATTTGAGGATAGCATACACCCTTTTACAGAGCTCTGGACTCATAAAATAGGAAATTCTACCGACCAAGAAGTAAAGGCTATGATAATAAAAATCATTAATAATGAAGATTTGAAGAGCCCTTTGTCTGATAGTAGTATTACAAATATTTTAAATAAAAAAGGTATTTCTATCGCTAGACGAACGGTAAATAAATATAGAAAAGAGCTTGCAATTGATTCTTTATATCAAAGACATCCGAGGTAGTTATGAAACAGTTACAACAAGTTGTTGAAAGAGACCAATGGGCAGAATTATTAACAGACGCACAAAATCTACTTAAACAATCACGAAACTCAGAAATAGAAGTATTGGCCTTTAATGATAAAGAGGCTATAAAAAAAGCCAGTGAAATATTTAATGTCCCTGCTATGTACCTCCATCACACACAGACAAGAAAGGGCTCTTCCAGTTTACTAGGTTTTATTAAACAGCCAGCTCATTATATATTCTCTGTCAAAGAAAGCTTTCTAGAAAATTTCACTACCACAATTAATTATGATGACTATAACGAGCTCGCCAAAAATAAAGATGGCTCTTTCCGATTGCAAATGAGAGAAAAAGGACTCTGCTTACAGGTTTATGAACCTGTAGGATTGGGGCGTTCTGTTATACCTGATGATATAATCACAGAATTAAATAGTAGAGGATTTCATTCTGTGGACACTAACTTAATTAAACAAGCTATCCATAAACCCAAAAACACTATAATCTTAGCTCCTTATGAGTATACGCTTGAAAAAGTAGACTCTCAATTTTATGTTTCTATAGAAAAGGATAATATGAGTGCCCGATTTACTTTTACAGCCCCTAAAAATAATGGTCGATTTCCTGAATTAGACGAAATCATAAACGCTCTTCTTAAAAATGGTGTTGCCCATGGTGTTAACGAACAATACATACAAGAAGCTTTAGATAACGAATTATTTAATTTGCCTATTATCGTTGCCGAAGGAACCCTTGCTACCAATGGAGCTAATGCTTATATCGAATATACCTTTGTCACAGGGGAAGATACTCTAAAACACGCTATTCGCCAAGATGGTAGTATTGACTTTAAAGAGCTCAATATCATTCATAATGTCTTCCAAGACTCTGTACTAGCTACCATGCACCCTGCTTCTAGAGGGATAGTCGGTACTACTGTTACGGGAGAAACTATCCCAGCTACAGATGGAAATCCAGCAGAGTGGAGTATAGGTTCTAATGTTCACTTGTCTCCTGATAAATCTCAAGCCATTGCTACTAGCTCAGGACAAGTATACTTAAAAAGAAAACAAATTTGTGTAGACCCTGCCTTAGAAATAGCTTCTGATGTGGATCTCACCGTAGGTAATATCGATTTCTTAGGGAATGTTATCATCAAAGGAAATGTCACAGATGGATTTAGTGTTATTTCTGGTGGAAATATCGAAGTCTATGGGCATATTGGAAAATGTTTTATGCATGCTGAAGGAAATATCATTGCTCACCAAGGTATCCAAGGAAAAGATGAATCTCAGATTGAATGTAATGGAGATTTTTACGCTTACTTTATAGAACGTGCTCAAGTGAATGTCGGGGGGAATTTAATCATTACAAAAGCCCTTCTTCATAGTAATGTTGTGTGTGATAAAGGGGTATATGTCACAGGAGATAGCAAGAAATCTATCATAGCGGGCGGAAGTGTTAAAGCTAATACTGAAATCGTAGCTACTCAATTAGGTGCTGAATCTTACATAGAAACCCTGATGGAAGTCGGATTTTCTAAAAAATTACTAGGAGAAATGGTAGCTATTACTAAGGTAATTGCTACTCAAGAGCAACAAATTTTAGAAGTTAGAGACCAGGTGACTCTTATCCCAAATCCTCTTGATGTAAGAGCAATCAAACTGGAACAAAAATTATATGCTCTAACAAATCAAAAAGAAAAAAATGAAGCTAAATTGTCATCTAGTACACGCTCTCTTCATCTCTTGCAAAAAACAGCCACTATCTCTGCCACTAAGTCCTTTATGCCTGGGGTTAAAGTTAAAATTGGGGCAACAGCATTAGATATCGCTATGGCACACAGTACTGGTTCCTTGAAAAAGGTCGAAGAGCATATTGTATTGGGATCATTTGACCCATCTGAATTTACTAAAGAGCTAATAAAACAAAATGAACAATCTACTACTAAAAAGGGTTAAAAAATTAAGGAGAGTATATGTCTATTAATGAATTAGGTGATTACCAACATGTTATTTATGATAAACTAAAAGGACTAGAACGTAAATTTGAGCTATCGTATGGAGTATCTAAGGATACTAATAAATTAGTAGACCTCCGACAAAATATAAATCATATTAGAGCGCTTTTACAGTCACTTACCCAAAATACATTAACGTGGGAAGATTTGAATTCTATCGGAATTACCAGAGCCCAACTACAAAAAACAGCTACCGAATACGACACTGTGGTAAGAACAAATATTTCTGATTTTAGCTTATTATCGAAAATCACTATTACAGAACTTCTTGATTATGATGATGGTCATGCTAATACAGAGTCTTTTAATACTATGTTTTCTATCATAGAATACATAAATCATAATTATAATAGCATTTTCACCCAAAAAGTCCTTTTATCCGCTTCAAAAACTAGTGGAATCAGAGAACAGTTTTACATGCAGTATCAAAATATAAATCATATTTTTAAAAGCTATCTCCATTACCTTGAAGTGGGGAAAAAAGGCTCTAGCCAAGAAGTATTATATAGAGAGCACATTACACTGATTAAAACTATTTATACCTTCTTAGTGGGGATTCAAAATTATATAGAAATGATTAAAAAAGATGACACTTTTCAGATGGATGACTTCCAAGCATTGATAGTATCCGATGATAAAACAATATCCATATATGGTTTATCATTATATATAGCTTTAGAAGAATGTAGAACTTTCATAGATGAAGCTGTAGATTATCTTAAAATCCAAGAAAAAGATATATTTAACTCTATGCAAATAGAGCAGAGAAAATAGGAGTACACAGATTATGTCTAACCGAATTACTAACACAGAAAATATTATAGGTGAAGGATCTGTCTTTGAAGGTACCATTAAATTAAAAGGGACTCTTCGTATTGATGGTTTATTCATAGGTAAGCAATTAGCAATGGAGCATATCCTTGTAGGAAAATCTGGTCGTATTAAATCAGAAATATGTGCTGATTCCATTGTTATTGAAGGGGTTATTTTAGGGAATATTTTTTCTAAAATCCGCGTAATGCTTCTCCCCACTGCTAAAATTAAAGGAAATATTAGCACCCCTGAATTAATTATTCAGAATGGAGTAATATGGGATGGTCACTGTACTATTTCCACTAACTCTTCTATAAACATAGATGAAATAGTAAACAACTCCTTCAAGATGACTTCCTAGATAATTTATAATAGACCAAAGCTAACTATAAATTATTCTTTTGATATATTAATTTCTTTTTAAATACTTCCGATATTCACAAAGAACAATAAATATTGGGGGAAAGAATGTACGGACATGAAACATATAAGACTAATGATATTGAAACAGCTAGTAAGATAAAATTGGTTGTTATGCTATATCAAGGGGCTATTCGTTTTGCGTATATATCCATAGAGGCAATAGAACAAAAAAACTATGAAATAGCTAATCTTAATACTATCAAATCTCAAAATATTGTAAGCGAATTATTAGCTTCTTTGAATTTTGAAGCAGGCAACATTGCTAGCGAGTTATCTAGTTTATACATATACATACACAGACTGTTAGTTGAAGGAAATATGCAAAAAAACACTACTCTGATTCAAGAAGCTATTGAATTACTATCTAACCTTAAAGAAGGTTGGGATGAACTTTTAGCTGCAGAATCTAGTGAAAGTACGATAACTACTATTAATATTTCTGGATAAATATGGAGATTAACATGGATCAAAGACCCATACATGCCTCAAACGAGCTTGACATCGAAACATTCTCTCTTGAAAAAGAAATTTTCGAAAAACCTTCTTTAGATTTTTTAAAACAAAATAATCTCTCTTCTTTACATGAAGATGTAGAATTTTTAGGTGTTTTACCTGTTCCTGAAAATGAAATTTCTTTTGGATCAGATTTAAATTTAGAGAAACCACTTGATACAAAATCTTTTGCCTTTGTAGAAGAAACAATCGCACCTCCTGCTCCTCAAGAAAATACTCTTTCAGGCGAATCTTACTCTAAAATCAGAGAGTTTAGTACAGACCTTGACCAAATCTTTGCTGATTTTGATCAAGAAGTAGCTACTATCCTATCTCCCACTCCATCTGCTCCTTCTACCCTTGAAGAAATTACTATTGGCGAAATGACTCCTACAAGCACTATTGACCCTATCTCAACTAACTCCTTAGAAGAAATGACTATTGGAGACCCTTCTGTTGAATTTGACTCTCTAAATAATTTTGACGATGTTCCTGCTCTCGAAGAATTAACCATCGCCGAATCCTCCCCTTCTGTTGAATTTGACTCTCTAGATAATTTTGATGATGTGCCTGCTCTCGAAGAATTAACTATCGCTGAATCCTCCCCTACCGTTGATTTCAATGAATTCCCTATGAACGATATTGACCCTACTCTAGCAGGTCTCCTGAATAACTCCAATGATATATCTCCTGTAGAAGAAATGACTATCATTGAAGCTCCTTCTGTAAAACTTTTTGACTTCTCCCAAGCTGATTTTGATGATTCCCCTAACGATTTCAATGATACCCTTGCTACAGAAATCCCTGCTAGCTCCTCAGAAGAATTGACTATTGGTGAGCCTTCTATTGAATTTGACCCTCTAAACGATATTGACGATACTCTTGTTCTCGAAGAATTGACTATCGCTGAAACTCCTTCTGTCGAATTTGACTCTCTAGATAATTTTGACGATGTTCCTGTTCTCGAAGAATTGACTATCGCAGAATCATCCCCTTCTGTAAAACTTTTTGACTTCTCCCAAGCTGATTTTGATGATTCCCCTAACGATTTCAATGATACCCTTGCTACAGAAATCCCTACTAGCTCCTCAGAAGAATTGACTATTGGGGACACCTCTGTTGATTTTGACGATGTGCCTACTATTGAAGAATTAACTATCGCCGAAGCTCCTTCTGTTGAATTTGACTCTCTAGATAATTTTGATGATGTGCCTATTCTTGAAGAATTAAGTCCTGTTAGTAGTGTTGACCCTGCTATTTCCAAAACCCACGAATTACCTATGAACGATATTGACCCTAGCATAGCAGAGCTCCTTAATCGCTCTGATAAAGTATCTCCTATAGAGGATATCACTATTCCTGAATCTGCCCCCGTTGGTTTTGAAGACCTAGATGTGACTGAATCTCCTACCAAAGTGACTCCCGCAGCAGCAGCTTCTGGTTCTTTTTCTTTAGATATGTTAGATCAATTAAATGCTTCTATGCCTGTTTCATCATCTTCCCTAACCAATTTAGCTCCTAGTGAGATTAAAAATATGATGAGAGAAATTGACAATTTATTAGAATTATTACCAGATGACAAAATCGAAGAATTATCCCAAAAAGATTTTTACCATACTTATATTAGATTTTTAGACGACCTAGGGATATAGTATGGGATTAAGAAATGTAATGGATAAAGCTAGAAAAAATATAGCAAATAAAAGAAATTTTTATAATCAGCTCTTATTAGACTCTCCTCAAGAGATAGAGAAAAATCCAGGACTTCGTAATAGAATGCAGTTATATCGTAAAATGTATGCTGATTATAGAAATCATAATAACTAGAACCTTTCAGGCCATAGTTTAGAGATTTTCCCCTTTTCATACCAATTTATTATTTATAAAAAAAATCCTTCTTAAAAAGGATTTTTTTTATATTTTTATTTCTTTTAACTAAGATTAAGCTCTTTTTTAATATAGTCTAAGGTGAGGAGCTTTTTAGTAAGACTATCTACATCTAAACGCTCTGTATTAAAGGACGTATAACCTTCTGGCTGTGAGGACTGTGGATTTTGTTTGATATTATATTTATCATAATCAAGACTCCTATCATCCATAGGGATACGATAAAAATCACCCATATCAATAGCGTTGGGGAGTTCTTCGGCACCAATCAAACTTTCGTGTAATTGCTCTCCATGACGCATCCCAATAATCTTAATATCATTAGTGGGGTTAAAAAGCTGTCTTATTGCCAAGGCTAAATCTTCAATGGTACAAGCTGGTGCTTTTTGTACAAAAATATCCCCATGATAAGAATTATTAAAGGCAAATAATACTAATGCAACTGATTCTTCAGGACTCATCATAAAACGAGTCATTTTAGGATCTGTGAGGGTAATGGGGTGTCCTTCTTTACATTGCTTTATAAAAAGGGGAATCACAGAACCTCTCGATGTCATGATATTACCATAACGAACAGCACTTAAAGACGTTTTTTTAGGATTTACCGTGCGTGATTTAGCTACCATTAATTTTTCCATAATGGCCTTAGTCATTCCCATTGTACTAACAGGAGCAACAGCTTTATCAGTAGATAAAACGATAAGATTTTTTATTTGATTTTTAGTAGCAGCGTTAATAACATTATTAGCACCAATTATATTGGTTTGAACGGCTTCCATAGGGTAAAACTCACAGGACGGCACTTGTTTAAGGGCGGCGGCATGAAAAACAAAATCAGCTCCATAAAAAGCATCGTCTACACTTTCAAAGTTACGAACATCTCCTATATAATACCGTACACGAGAATCACACAGTTCCCTACGCATAAGATCTTGTTTTTCTTCATCTCGTGAGAAAATTCTTACTTGTTCTATATCTGTGTGCTCAAGAAAATAATGTAACATCTTATTTCCAAAAGATCCTGTACCACCTGTAATAACAAGGGTCTTATCCTTAAACATAATCTACCCCTAGTATATTTTAAAGTGGGTGACTGAAAGTTAGCTCTAATTATTATTATATCCTTAATAATAGTCTTTGTCAAGAAATCTGAAAAGAAATCATATCAGAGCCAATACGCTTCTTTACTCCACAAAACACAATAGTAGTAATTTAACTACTATTGCACTCCATTACTTTTTCATTAGTAGTTTGTTTCTGTGATATTATAATAATTTTCTCAGCGTCTTTAATAGTGAAGAATCTATTGTTCTAAAAGCTGACGAACAGAATCATAAATGACAACACCGTTTTTGAGACTATTTTGATAACAAATATCTTCTGGTTCTCCTGCCACGACAAGAGGTTCTCCCCCAGGGGCTGGAGGGGCATTTTTAATTTCTTCGTATAATTTATCTGTGCTTTGCTTATAAGTATATTCAGATCCAAAGGCATCAGGGTCCATAAGAAATAAAAATCCACCTGCATTACGATATTTATCTAAATCACCATACATGGGAACAATATGAGGACCAAAAGCTCCTGTGAAAAATCCCGTAAATCCTTCCACCATCGTAGCCAAAGCTGTGCCTTTGTGTCCTCCCATTGGAGTAACAGCTACTACTTTGAAAGGATCAGTCGTAGCCACACCTTTCTCGTCTACTCCCCAAGTGTTGGGAATATCATATCCCCCTTCTCTCGCTGCTAATACTTTACCTAGAGCTACTTCACTAGTAGCTAGGTCAACGAGAATCCTATGTTTATTTCCAGGAAATCCACAGGCTATGGGATTGGTGCCGAAGTAAGGCTTTTGTCCTCCGAAAGGAACAACTAATTTATCTGTATTTACAAAAATCATAGCAATCTTTCCTTCTTTTAGAGCCATCTCTATATAGTAAGATAAGGCACCACAATGGCTAGCATTCTGCACTGATAGAGCAAAGATACCCGTTTCTTTAACATATTTGAGAGCTTCTCTGGTCGCTTTATACATACCGACATGTCCCATACCACTATCTACATCCATGATGGCACAGGATTTACTTGTTAATTTGAATTCGTAGGGAGATTTAAGGTTTATACCGCCTTTCTTGATTCTATTTAAATAATGCTCAAGACGTATTGTTCCGTGAGAACGAATGCCACGAGCATCTCCATGAGCTAAAACATCTGCAACAATATCAGACTCCTCTTTAGATAAACCCACTTCTGTAAGTTTTTTAGAAGTTTTTTGAACCAGCTCATCATATTTCATGGTACTATCTGCCATTTGAAACTCCCTTTATAAGCATTTAATTTATATTCTGTAACTTTTGATTTTATGATATCTCTTGTAGAATAAAAAAGTATTTTATATTATAACAGAATAGTTATAATAATCAATATCTAATAAAATAATAAAAATTTATAATCACTAAAAAAGCAGGTACCCTTATAGATACCTGCTTTTTTAGTTAATAATAAACTTTTATTCGTAATACAATCTATGTAGTCTGTGATCCCCTGTAGGAATAATCTCCACTCCTTTGAGACCTTTTTTAAAGCCTAAGATATATAAACGAGCAAAGAGAAAAACACTAGGTCTATCATTTCTGATAAGACGTTGAGCGTCTTCATAGTAGGTAGCTCTCTTTTTTTCATTGAGTTCCACAGCAGCCAAATTAATCAGCTTATCCACTTCGGGATTGGAGTAGAAATTTTTATTATAACCACTACCTATACTTTCTGTGTGAAAAATAGTATGTAAACTAGAATCGGGATCAAAAGCAGAGTTAGACCACCCTAATAAAAATAATTGATGCTTGCCTTGTCTCAGTGTGTCTAAATAAGTCCCCCATTCTAAAATTTTAATTTCTATTTCTATCCCTACTTCCTTGAGGTAAGATTGGATGATTTCAGCCGTCTTACTTCTCGTTCCTTCATTAGCAAGAATAGTTAGCTTAGTGCCCGTCAACCCCTCTTCTTCAATGATTTTTTTAGCCATTTCAGGGTTATAGCTCATAGGATCTGGCTCTGTCAAAGCCCCAAACATTCTATGATCAAATAATGCCTCTACAGGTTTTCCTAGCCCAAATAGTACTACGTCAATAATAGCCTGCTTATCTATTGCCATTACAATAGCTTCCCTTAGCTTTTTATTAGCTAAAGCTGGGGACTGCATATTGAAGCCCAAATAATCTATCCCCACATAGTCAAACTTAATTAATTCTATATCATCTTGATCTTTAAGAGAATCTAAATGTGTAGCATCTATATCCATAACAGCTTGTACATCGCCTGTTTCTAAAGAAATAGCCCTTACATTACCGTCTAGTACTACTTTGAAAACCAAAGTCTCTATAGCAGGAGCCCCTCCCCAATAATTAGGGTTCGCTTTTAAAGTGATCCTATCTCCGTGTATCCATTCCTCATTACTATAAGGACCTGTTCCAATAGGGTTTTCTACCGTATCCATTCCTATTTTATCTATTTGACTTTTAGGATAAATAGCAGCTTTAGGGTGAGATAAATAACCTATCATAGAAGGGAAAGGGTCTGTTAAATTAATAACAATCGTATAATCATCTATTTTAGTGATATTATCAATTTTAGCATAAAGATTTTGGGATTCTGGGGTAGTACGTACTCTATCTAAAGATGCAACTACATCATCCGCTGTCATAAGCTCTCCATTATGGAAAAGCACATTGGTTCTTAGATTCATTTGTAATTTTTTAGGGTCAATGTATTCCCAAGATGTAGCCAGCCCAGGACCATAAGTGCCATTAGTCTGTATCATAACAAGACCATCGTAAAGATGTACGCCCACAGAGCGTGAAATATTATCTGTAACCTTATGAGCATCCTTAGTTATAGGTGATGCACTTAAAGCTACTATTACCTGACTCTTATCAAATGTCTCTTCTGAACTACAAGAAACAAAAAAACATAAGAGCAATAACAAAATTTGGTTCATTTTTTTCTCCTCTTAAAAATGATATTCATCACTTTTAACCATTTATATTATATTTGAACATTATACATCACCCTTGTTTAAAAATCAACCATTTCTATTGACTTTTAAACAAATATATAATATAATATCAAAATATTGGTTAAAAATAGCTCACTTTTTAAAAAGTGAGCGTTTTCAGGGGGAAAATATGTTAGAAATGGTATCTATGCTTCTCATCGTTGTAGGAGTGTTTGCGTTAGGAGATTTTTGTGGGGTTATTACAAAAGCCCGATTGTCTTCTGTTTTTGTCGCTCTTATTACGATGTTGATTCTTTTTATGACAGGACTTGTGCCTGTAGACATAATTAAAAAGGCTGGGCTCTCTGAGATTGCCCGTTGGGGAAGCCCTATTTTAGTATTTAGCATGGGAACTATGATTAATGTTAAACAATTAGCTAATGAATGGCGTACTGTTTTGATGTCTTTGATATCTATGCTTGTGGTCGTTGTCGTTGTTTTAGCCGTAATTCCTATCATTGGAAAAGATGTCGCTATTGTCGCAATTCCTATTATTAATGGTGGTATTATCGCTACAAATATCATGACTACTGCAGCTATGGATAAAGGTTTGGAAACAGCCGCAGCCGCTGGTGCTCTTTTTTATGCTGTTCAAAAATTCGTGGGTACCGTACCTGCTTCTTATTTTGGACTAAAAGAAGCTCATCTTATTGTAGATGAGTTTCGTAAAGGAAATTCTCAAGGATTGTTAGAAAAAGCCAATAAAGAAGAAGAAGAAAAAAATGCTGTAGAAACATTTTTTACCAAGCATAAAACCTACTATACTCCTTTTATGTGTTTTGGTATTGCTGCTTTTGGGGCTTATATCGCCGTATTCCTTCAATCTGTCACAGGATTGCATAATAGTATTTTAGCCCTTATTCTAGGCGTTATAGCTGGTGGATTAGGTTTAGTGCCTACTAATATTCTTGAACATGGGAAATCGTCTGGATTTATCACGATGACTGTTTTTGCAGCTATTATACCATCACTTGCTAAAATAGAATTTGTTGACCTCCTAGGTATGGGTGGTACATTAGCCATCACATTCGCAGCTGTATTGTTAGGCGTTTATGTCCTTATCTACCTATTACCTACATGGAAATTAGTAGGTAGTCGTAATCTTGCTTTTGGGATTGCTATGGCTCAATTAATGGGATTTCCAGCTACTTACCTTGTCGCCAACGAAATTGCAACAGCTGTTTCCGAAAATGAAGATGAATACAAAGTAATCATGGCTAAACTAGGACCAGCTTATGTGGTTTCTGGTATGGCATCTGTCACCACCTTATCCATCGTAATTGCTGGTATTATGGTCAATTATTTATAAGAGGAGTTTATAAATGTTAAATAAAATGGATGCCCTTTCTCATCGCTACCCTTCCATAAGAAATGTTGTTTATGGTAAAAATATCGTGGCTACTTCTACCCCTCTAGCATCTCAGGCTGGACTTGATATTATTAAGAAAGGGGGAAATGCCATAGATGCTGCTATTGCGACGGCTGCCACCCTATCTGTTGTTGAGCCTACGGGTAATGGACTAGGAGGCGATGCTTTTGCCCTCGTTTGGGCAGGAGGTAAATTACATGGATTGAATTCTAGTGGGTTTGCCCCTGAAAAAATGACTTATGAATATTATAAAAATAAGAATTTAGACAAAATTCCTGTTTATGGCTTTGATGCTGTTACCGTTCCCGGTATTCCTGCAGCTTGGGCAGAATTAAGTAGGAAGTTTGGAAAACTATCTTTAAGAGAATGCTTAGAACCAGCTATCTACCATGCGAGAAATGGTTTTGCCCTTAGTCCAAATGTAGCTAGAGGGTGGAAAAGAGCCTATAATCTTTATAAAGAAAATCTCAAAGAAGCTCAATACCAAACTTGGTTTGATCATTTTTGCCCTAATGACACTTGCCCTAAGGCTGGAGATTTATGGAAAAGTGAATATACAGCCTCTACCTTAGAAGAGATTGCAGATACGATGGCAGAAAGTTTTTATAGAGGAGCATTGGCAGATAAAATATCGGCTTACTCTGAAAAATATAATGGACACCTTAGAAAAAGCGATTTAGAAAAATTTGCCCCTGAGTGGGTGGAGCCTATTTCTGTAGATTTTAATGGTTATCAAGTCCACGAAATCCCTCCTAATGGGCATGGTATTACAGCTTTGATGGCTTTGAATATTCTAAAAGGAATGGATCTTAAAGATAAAGAAGATCCCCAAACTTACCATAAAATGATAGAGGCATTGAAATTATCTTTCGTTGATACTCAACACTACGTAGCAGAAGCTAAAGAAATGAAAACAAGTGTCGAAGAATTATTATCTGAAAAATATGCAGAACAACGTCGTTCTCTTATTAATGATTCAGCTATTGACCCCAAGGTGGGCGATCCTTCTTCTGGAGGGACTGTATACCTTGCAACGGCTGATGCTGAAGGGAATATGGTATCCTACATACAAAGTAACTATATGGGATTTGGGTCTGGTATCGTCATTCCAGAAACGGGGATTGCTCTCCATAATAGAGGTAATAACTTTAGCCTAGACCCCACTCTTGCGAATGTAGTAGCTCCTTTTAAAAGACCCTACCATACTATTATTCCTGGATTTTTAACGAAAGGGCAAAAACCTGTGGGACCTTTTGGAATCATGGGAGGCTTCATGCAACCTCAAGCCCACCTACAAGTAATCGTCAATAGCATCCTTTACGGACATAATCCTCAAGAAGCTTTAGACGCTCCTCGTTGGCAATGGATAGGAGGGAAAACTGTAGAAGTTGAAGCCCACTTCCCTCAAAATATCGCCCAAATCTTAGCCGATAAAGGGCATGATATTAAAATGAATTATTCTTCTCTCTTCATGGGAAGAGGTCAAATTATATGGAGACAAGATAATAATGTCTATATGGCTGGGACAGAGTCCCGTTGTGATGGACATATTTCCTCTTGGTAATACTATTTAGGAGCAACAATGCAATATTGGGATATTTTTATCGCTTTTTTGAAAACAGGACTCACTACCTTTGGAGGAGGGCCTGCGGCTATTCCTGTAATACGTGAAGAATCTGTTGAAAATTACAAATGGCTTACAGAGGCTGAGTTTATGGATGCTATCGCTTTTGGTAATTCTTTACCTGGGCCTATTGCTACCAAACTAGCTGCATTTGTAGGGTATAAAGCAGGGGGATGGCTAGGAAGTTTTTTAGCGCTTATTGCTACCGTAATCCCTACTGCTCTTTTAATGATACTCATGTTCACTATTTATCAAAAATATAGAGATATGGCATGGATGAAAGGGATGCTTACCCTAGTTAAACCAGTAGTATTTATTCTCATACTAGATGTTTGTGTCAATATGAGAGGAGTTTTTAATAACAATACTGCTTTTATAGTGGCTATCGTTGCAGCTTTTGGATTGTACTTTCTAAAATTACATCCTGCTATGCTCATTATGAGCTCCCTCGTTGTTGGGGCTATCTTTATAAGATAAATTCACCCAATTATTAGAATTAAAAAAACACCACCTTATTATTGGGGTGGTGTTTTTTGATTTGAATATAATTTGAAAAATTTTAACTTATTATTAGAAAGTTAGTTATGCTGGTCTTTATTTATTCCCTTGTATCGTGAAGATAAATGCTTTATAATAAATTATCTACTCAGCTTATTTATATCATTATGATAAAAGGGCTCGTAGTTAAAATATGGAGAGTATCATGAATCATATACTACAGACTATGCTTGAAAGAGGGAGTGTCCGTTCTTTTGACCCTACCCAAAAACTAAGCCCTGAGACTTTAGAAACTATTCTAAAAGCTGCTCAACAGTCCCCCACTTCTATTAGTGGACAGCAATATTCGGTAATAGTAATCGAGGATGAGGCTCAAAAAGATAAATTGTTAGAGTATACCATGTCTAGTTCTGGTCTCCCTCAACAACATGTTAAAGATTGCTCTGTTTTTCTCTTATTCCTTATAGATTTTCATAAAACAGACCTTGTCTTGAAAAAAGAAGGTTCCACGATGGGCATCCACCATGGAATGGAAGGATTGCTAATAGGTAGTGTGGATGTAGGAATTAGTTTAGGCGCTGCCACGGCGGCGGCTGAAGCTTTAGGCTTGGGTACTGTTGCTATTGGGGCTATACGACGATCAGCGGAAGATATCATTAAGGAATTCAAACTCCCCCAATACACCTTTCCTGTGGTAGGACTATGTATAGGATACCCTTTAGATAATATAAAACCTGCTCCAAAGTTAAGACTTCCTCTCTCTAGCTTTGCCCATAAAGCCCATTATCAAGTTAGTGATTTAAATACCTTACTTGATAAATATAATAAAGAAATATCAGAATCCATGAATGCCCCTGATTTTAAATGGACTTCTTTTATTGCTTCCTTCTATAATAGAGATTATAATCCCCATCTATTAGCATTATATGAAAAACAAGGTTTTAAAATATAATAATCATTAAAATAAAAAACACCACCTTATTATTAGGGTGGTGTTTTTTGATTGTTATTTATTTATTTTTTTTATCTCTTGAGTTATTTTATTCAGAGATGTGTCTAGTTTTTTTATATTTTCAGATATTAAATGTAGTTCAGAGTGGTCAATTGCAAATGATACATAATTCATGAAATCTATAGTGTATTTATCATAAAAGCTTTTTCCTTTAGTAGCTTTGTCATAATAGGTAATACATACTTCATATATTCCTGTTTGTATGTTTTTTTCTATCTGATTTTTAAGCATAAAAGAAGTTCCTACCCATTCTTTAACACTAGTTTTCGGAGCAAATGATTGTATCAATCGTACTATGTGTTTTTCTTGCTCATCATTGTTTTTATCAGGGAGTCCCTCTTTTATAGGAAGAATAAGATCTGGAGTGAAATTAAAACTAATATTAAAGGCAGGTCTAGTACCTATATTCTCTTTAATTAAATACAAGTTATTTCCTTCTGCTTTTAAGTAAATAAAAATTTGAGGTCTATAAGTTTCTCTAACAGATTTGATTGTCCAAAAAAGCCAAAATCCTGTCAAACATGTAGTGAGTGATGTTAAAATAAGAGCTAAAATATCTGTATTATTCAAACACCATTCTAGAACGTTTTGAAATATTATCATATTGATTCCTCTATAATAATCATATCATTTATATTCTAAAAATGTAATAGTTTAAAAAGATGTCTATCCTTAACTATTTTTACATTAATAAACTACCCCTTGACAATAATCATATTACAAGTTATAATATATATGCTTATTACTCCTATAGATTAGAAATAATCTATTTATTTTCTATCTTGTATTTTTA